>SHUM01000018.1 GCA_009691245.1 Acidobacteriota bacterium
AGCGGGGAGCAACGTCTCCTTCATCGTGGATGCTCCAGACAGCCCAATTGTCAGCTGAGTTAGTCAAAATGAAACCCTTCTCGGCGTAGACCGCAATCTGGCCGCCTCCAAATCCGCCGGTCTTCGGACCACGGATGACGCGCAATGGTTTGGTGTTGCCGTCGGCGTTGCGATCAAAGATCAACAGACCGTTACTTTTTACGATCAGGAGATTATGAATCGGGTCAATCGCAACGTGGGGAGTCGCCGATCGGATTTGCGTATCCGGTCCGGTTAGAGAACGTTTCGGCGCCACGTCTCCGTTTGCCATCCGGTCAAATACTAAAACTCCATTGGGGCCGCCTGTTCCTTCGCCTCCGCGATTTCCGCCTGATCCGACGGGAAGGAATATCTCGTTATTGGCAGGGTCCGCAGTCACTGTACTGAGAGCGGTGTAGCCCATTCCCAGGATTCTTGTCTTCGGACCTTGAATGATGCGAATGGGTGGTTCTTCTCCGTTGGAGCTTCCCTTAAATGTCAGGATGGTCTGCACCAGAGGGCTGTTCACAACAATTTCATCGTGAATGGGATCATAGGAAAACCCATGCATGGTCCGGCTGAGCAGCGTCTTATGACCTTCGAGCGTTCTAACGGGAGGCTCATTCTCCTTCGCCATCCTGGCGAAGACCGCAATCTGCGGGTGGGTAACTCAATTCGGCACCCAGATCTGATCTCGCGCCGCATCGTACGCCAGCGCCTCCACCTTGCCGAACTTCAGCGATACTTTGTTCGCAGGCGCGCTGCGAATGGTGCGGATCGGCGCCACGTTTCCGTTTGCCGTCAGCGGGAATGCGGAAGCCGAGGAGTTGCCGAAGCTGGAGACCCAGAGTTCCTTATTCCTGGTATCGACCGCGACGCCCGAAGGATTCGCCAGACGAGTCTTGTTGCCCTAGATGACTCGGATGGGCGCCACGTCCCCCTGCGACTTGGAATCGAATACCACTACGGACTGGCCCATATCATTGGCGATGTAAAGATTTCCAGAATCTGGATCAATCGCCATCTGCGCGGGCCAGTTTAACTGTGTCCTGGGCCCTTGGATGACACGCAGCGGCGCGGTGTCACCGTCTGTGTTGATCGGGTAAACGGAGATCGAAGGGTCTTCAAATTTGCCGGTGCCAGCGGTCTTATAGTCGCTGACATGTCCCCAGTTGATGACGAACATCAAACTGTTCTTCACATCCAGCGCAATGCCATGGATGTCCGATAACCGAGTGCTTTGTCCCTGAAGACTGCGCAGCGGTTTTGCCTCGTTCGAGGCGCCTTTGCGATACACCGCCACTTCAGGTGGATACTGAACTCCCACGAAAAGCTCTTGCTTTTCTTCATCCACTGCCAAGGCAAAACCGCGATGAGGAGTCGTAAGGCTGCGGGCGGGCTTGACGTCTCCCTTGGCATCCCGAGGGAACACCACGAACTTGTCTCCGGTGTCGGTCTCCACTGAATAGATTTCCCCATTTAGGGGATCGACATAAATGCCATTGTTGAACTGGATTTCGGTCTCCGGTCCCTGAATCACACGTTTCGGTTCCGTGAGTCGAGCGCCGGACGGGGTATTGTCCGTCCTGCTAAATACACGGATGCTCCACGTGTTCTGGTCCATCAGCACGATTTCGTTGAACTGAGTGTTTACAGCAATTCCGCTATAGATGGGGTCGAGGTCCCGAATCTGACGAGTTGGGGGGCGAGTGATCTCGCGTGTCTCGCCGCCCTCTTCTGCTGCGGCATAAACCGTACTGTCGTAGATCGAGGAAAACAGACTCTCGTCCGGCGCTGCAGAGACGGGACGATAAGTGGCCTCAGGCCATTGGCAAATTCCCCCGTAATTGGAAAGCTGCCGGTCCGACACCAATTGGGGTGATCCCGTATGTCGCTTCACGCTGGACAAGTAGAGGATGCCTGTGGCGACGGCTAGCAGCCCCGCAAAGATCACCATCCCACTTATGCTCTTCCTTACGCGCATCATTCTCCTTTTGGGAAGTGCTTCGTCCCAATATTTACCAATAGACGAACCTTAACATCATCCATTTTATTGGCGGAGTGGTGATGCCTTTGCAAACGATCATCGCGCATGGAAAGCGTTGCCCGGCCAGTTCGGATGATCGTCCGAAACGCTTCCCATAATCTTGCATTCAATTTCAATGATCGTTCCAAGCCGTACTGAATTACGGCGGCACCGAGCGAATCAGAAAATCAGTTTGAGCCCAAACTGCATTTGCCGTGGACGCGTCACCTGCGTGTTGATGCGACCGGCCTCGGCGATGTATGCGCCCGTCAACGGGTTCAGCGCGCCGGTGGCGGGCAGCCCGAGATTGTTGCGATTGAAGATATTGAAGGCATCGGCCTGTAATTTGATTTCACTGCCCTCCGACAAACCGAGCGGAACCGACTTGCTCAGGCTGAAATCAAAATTCACCAAGCCCGGCCCGGTGAGAGTGTTGCGGCCCAAGTTGCCAAAATATCCGCTGCCGACTGCGAATCCAACCGGAACCGGTGGGCGGACAAAGGCGCAAGGATCGTAGTAACGCGTTGGGGTGCCCAGTGCTTGGCCAGCCGCGATGGCTCCAGCCCCTGTGCCGCAACCCGCGGTGGTGCCCGCGGTGATGTTCTCCTGATTGCGCCCAGGAGCCAGCTCGGGCCTTTGCAGATTGGCTCCGCGCGACTGATCGGGCGCGTTGCGCGAAGTAACTTTTACGGAGAAGGGCGTGCCGCTCTTGGCACGGAAGATTCCTGAAAGTTGCCATCCACCCAATATGTGTGAAACAAGCCCGGAATCGGCTGACGAAGGAATAGCCCAAATGCCATTGACCGCAATATTTTGTCCCACATGCAACGCGGACAAGCCGCGATCCGCCTTGGTGAGATATGCCTGCGACGCCGACCCCTCGTTGTAGTCGGTATTGGCCACTCCCGTCGTCGAGTCATCAACGGACTTCGACCAGGTGTAGGAAGTTTGCAACTGGAAGCCGCTGCTCATGCGCTTTTTCACTTCTACCTGTAGTCCGTTGTAGAACGACTGCGCGTCCGAGTAGCGCGTCTGGCCCACGCCAGCCCTCGGATTCACTCGTGGCGTTCCCGCCACCACCAACGGGCGCCCGGAAGCGTCCAGCACATAAGGGGAATTGTTGACATCCGTGTTGCGCCACAGATGAATGCCTCTGCCGCCCAAGTAGCCAAGTGTAACGGAAAGTGAATTGGAGAATTGCCGTTCCACGGAGAGATTGAACTTCATCTCGTAGGACGGATTCAAGTCCCACTGCGTGATTTCCAGGAAGGTGATCTCGCCGCCGAAATTGGGACTGAGCAGCGCGGCGCGATTGGCGGCCAAGTCCGCCTCCACCGAAGCAAGATTCCCGAGGATCGCGCTGGTGGTGGCGAAGTACGGCTGATTCTTCGCGCCCTGGACCACATAGTGCGCGCTCAACAACTGCATAAAGAAGAGGCCGAATCCGCCGCGCACAGCGGTCATGCCATCGCCCTTGGGGTCCCAGGCAAATCCCACGCGCGGGGAGATATTGCGTTTCGATGGGTTGTTGAATAAGCCGATATCGGTTTGGAATGCGGTAGCCGTCGTCCAATCATTCACTGTGGACTCACGGCCGTGGCGTTCATCCGGGCCGGTCGAAGGATCGTAACGCACACCCAGATTCAGCGTGAAATGGGGACGAATCTTCCAGTCATCCTGGAGGAACACACCGTAAAGATACTGGAGATAGGTGCGCGCATTGTCGAGCCCCGGCGCCGCCGCTGAAAAGGTCAGCGGGCGCGCATCGGTCAGGAATAGCTCGGCGCTGGACCAACCCATCGATCCATTCAAGCCGGCCGACCCGCCGCGGCGCGACGATTCAACGCGATCAATCTGCACGCCAAATTTCATCGCGTGCGCCCCGCGAATATACTGGGCGCGCTCATCGAGGGTGAACAGCGTCTGCGCGTGCCGGATTACGTTCTGTGTGTTGATGCCGATGGAAGTTACACCGGTGTAGCCCACGCTGAAAAGATATCCGGGCAGCAGCTTGTTCAGGCTCACAGGGTAATCCACCAGCGCAATCTCATCGGAGCCGAGCAGGGTGCGGTTGGCCGCCAGTCGCGTGGAGAGCAGGAACGTCGGCGAAATGATGTAGTCATGCCCCAACGTCGCATAGCGTGTGTTCATCTCCGTTTCCGTATTGGTAATGGGGAGCGGGTCCGGACTCGTAATGTCTCCGTTATCCAGCGTGAACCGCAAGAAAAGCGACTGCTTATCATTGAACGCATGATCCAGCCGCCCGACTACATAGTGCTCATTGATCGGGTTGGGCGAGGAAAAGAAATGCACACCGGCTCCGCTATTCGCTCGCGGCCAGATGTCCAGGTAGGGACGCACGGAGGCGGCCACGTTCACCTGCCGCCGTCCGCCGGGCGCATTGGTGTCCGGGACCAGCCCCAGGCGTAAGGCATCATCCGGCACCAGCGGCGATTGCGTGGCGCCGGAGCGCCGGATGATGCTTTCATAGTTGGCGAAGAAAAAAGTGCGGTCCTGGCGTATCGGGCCGCCAATGGCACCGCCATACTGGTTCCATTTGAGAGCGGCCTTATCAGGAATGTCATTCATCGCGCGGGCATTCACCGCGCTGTTGCGGATGCTGTGGAACAGCGTGCCGTGAATCGTGTTGGTGCCGGATTTGGTGACCATGTTGATCACGCCGCCGCTCGAGCCGCCCACCTCCGCCGAATAGTTGCTGGTGAGCACCTGAAATTCGCGCACCGCATCCACCCCCAGCATCACGCCAGCAGCGCCGCCGGGCGTGCCGAAGAACGACGGGCTATGAATATTGGTTCCGTCTAGCAACCATGCGGTCTGATCGACACGGGAGCCGCCCATGGAGATGCGCGCGCCGGTACCCTTGGACATCGCGTTGTCGCCCGTCAGCACGTCGGTAACGCCCGTCTGGACCAGCGGTAGCTGGCTGAAGTCGCGTCCGTTGAGAGGAAGCTGTTGGATGCGCGTCTCATCCACCACGCCGGATACCGTTCCGGAAGAGGTGTTCACCAGCGGCGCTTCGCCTGTGACTGTCACTTGCTCGCTCACCGCGCCCACCCGCATGGCGAGGTGGAGCGTGACCTGCTGGCTCAGGGCCAGAGTAACTCCCTGCCGCACCAGCGTTCCAAAACCAGTCATGGAACTGGAGATATCATAACTGCCGGGAGGAAGCTGGGTAATGACGTAGCGACCGACGGCGTCAGTACTGACGGTGCGGTGCGCGCCTGTCGCCGTGTTGGATGCGGCCACCTGTGCCCCGGGCAATACCGCGCCGCTCTCATCGCTGACAGTTCCGGAGATGGTCCCCGTGGTGGATTGCGTCCAACCGTGTACCGTTCCAGCAAGAAGCGTAATGATCAACAGTAGTCCGCTCATAAGGTTTTTTTTCATTACTCACCCTTCCTTCCAATGATGGATATACAGAACTGTACACCCGCAGGCAAAATGGATACCCGCAAATGCCGGATACGCAGGGAGCCTACCCCGACCTACTTACAAATATTCTTCGACCCAGTTTAGATGACTGACTTGTCCACCAACGTGCCCGATGACATCACCCGCTCGCCACCGCGGCGGATCATCCTTACTAACTACCAGCCAGGCTTACTGACTACCAGTCGGGTAGCGGCTTGGCGCGGAGACTTTGGTCGCGCCCACCTTGTCCGCTTCGCCGGCCAGGGGAGCCGCGCCCAAGCTTAACAGCAGCTCCGCCGCCGACTTATGCGGGATGGGCTGCTGGCGAAAGCGCTTATCAAAGGGATCGACCAGGCGCGCCGGATCGCCCAACGCGATGCTCAGCGGCGTCTGCCCATATTTGTCCTTGGCGTTGATGTCGGCCCCATGCTTCAAGAGCAACTCGATGATGTCGTTTGCACCCACATGCGCCGCGCCGTGCAACGCCGTGCGATTCCCGGCCGCCGTCGCCTTCACATCATTGCCCAGCTCAATGGCCAGCAGCACTGCTTCCTTCGCTCCCGGTTGCTTGTTCAACGGACGATCACGCAATTGACCGACTCCCGCTGCGGCCATCAGCGGAGATGTTCCTTCTTCCGTGCCCAGCCGGGGATTGGCTCCCGCGGTAAGCAGTAAGCGCATCATGCCCACATCGCCCGCGGCAGCGGCAAGGAAAAATGGAGTGGCGCCCACCTGACGAATCTGCGGCAGGGCGATGCCGCCGCCATGCGCGAAGGGGGGGAAATCCCAAGGAGAAGTTCCACGCGCGATGCGGGCATTTATATCCGCGCCTTTGGAGATCAAAACCTTCGCCAGTCCCGGCATGTTCGGATGAAACCACATGCGATCCGTGGGCGCCTGAATCTTTGCGGCGGTAATTCCAGCCAACCCTTCCTGCACCGCCCAATGCAGCGCGGTGATGCCATTGCCGTCCGGTGCCTTGACGTCGGCCCCGTTCTCAACGAACAGGATGGCTAACTCCTCATGCCCGCTGGCCGCCGCCACCAGCAGCGCGGGGCCATCTGGGCCAGCGTAATTAACATTCGCGCCCGCTTGCAGCAGCCGCCTTGCCGAGTCCAGGTCGCCCGAACGCGCCGCGAACAGCAGCGCCGTATATCCGCCGCGCGAACTGGCCGGATCGTGATGAGTGCGGCTGCGGTCGTGGGTATCGGGCTTTCCAGTAACGTGATCCCGCAAACCATAATCGAGAAATGAAAGTGGCGTGAAGGCGTCAGGCACTTTCGTTACCGCATTCACGTTGGCGCCTGCTTGAATGAGCATCGCTACGATTTCCGTATGCTGTTGAGAGGCCGCCCACATGAGCGCCGTCTGCCCGCGCCGCGTGGCGGCGTTGACCGTCGCGCCAATTTCCAACATCTGCTTCACAGCCAAGGTCACTCCGGTACGCGCGCAAGTCATCAGCGGAGTTTCATCCGTCCACTGCGACGCGTTCGGATTGGCGCCAGCTCGGAGCAGCGCACCCGCAATCGCCGCATTGGAGTTGGTGCAAGCCAGCGACAGCGGCGTCACGCCATATTCATTCGCGGCGTCCACCGCAGCGTTTGCCTTGAGCAGCAAGGCGACCGCCGCATCGAGATTCAGATGAGCGGCCCATGCGAGCGCCGTGCCGCCGTCCGGCTCCGGCTGATTCACATCAATCGGTTGGCTGAGTGCGCTCTGTACTTGCGCGATGTTTCGGCTCTTCACCGCTTTGATCAATTCCAGGTGTTCATCGGCGGCGACAAGCGACCGGCTTCCCATCAGGCAGAGTGCAAACGCAGCGGCGCCAATCGGCGTGAGGAGTATGGGAGTTCGCTGATTCATAATCGTAACCTTCTCAATGGATTCCTTAAGCCAAACTGAGCCCATCGACCTGGCCGGTGGAATCGCCCAGCTTATCTACGCGGACGCCAGCGATATCGAGCAATGTGACGTGCAGATTAGTCATTGGCGTGTTGGGCGTGAATTCCAGATGGCGACCGCCCATTTTCTTTCCGCCTCCGCCCGCGACCAGCAACGGCAGGTCCGTCGCCTTGTGCAGATTCCCATCGCTCAAGCCGCTGCCATACAGAATCGCCGAGTGATCGAGCAGAGAGCCATCGCCATCTGGGGTCGCGCGGAGTTTTTCGAGGTAGTAGGCCAATAGTTGAGACTGGAACAGGTCAATCTGCGCGACTTTTCCAATCAAATTCGGGTCACCCTGATGATGCGACAAAGCATGATGCCCTTCGGCGATGCCAATCTCGCGATAGGCGCGCTCGCTCTTTTCGTGCGCCATGATGAGGCTAATGACGCGTGTCATGTCCGTCTGGAAAGCGAGTACCTGAAGATCGAACATCAGCCGCGCATGATCGTCATAGGTTCCGGGTATTCCCGTGGGACGGGCCACTACGGGAAGCTGCTTCGTCGAAGCCTGCTCCTCGGCGCGCTGAATACGGCGCTCGACATCGCGGATGCCGTCCAGATACTCGGAGAGTTTGACGCGATCGGACTGCGGAACGCGGTTCATCATGCGCGAGATGTCGCCCGCAACATAATCGAGCAGGCTGCGATTCTGGCGAATGCGGGCCAGCCGCTCGGCGGGATCGGTCGAATCGCCTTCGCCGAACATCCGCTCAAAGACGGCGCGGGGATTGCTCTCCATTGGCAACGGCTGCGTGGCGCTGCGCCAGGAAATGGTGTTCGAGTAAGCGTCATTCACCGGCGTGTCGCCGCCACCAAGCAGGCCCACGGTGTCGAGGGTCAATTCAAGCGAGGCCAACTGTGTCTGTTGCCCCAAATCCTTCGCGGCCACTTGGTCGGCGGAGACTCCCAACTGCCCATTGCTCCCGCGCAGGCCGGTGAGATACGCGGCGCTGGCCGCGCCGTGATTGCCCATCGGCTCGCCGGGGCGCACCACCGCCGCCATGTTCGAGAGGTGGCTCACCACCGTCAATCGATCGCGAAAGGGAGCCAGCGGAGCCAGCGTCGGCGGCAGCTCAAATGCGGTGCCCGCGGCCTTCGGCGTCCATTGATTCATGATGCGTCCATTGGGCACGTAAATCATGTTCAGGCGCACGGGACTCTTCACCACCGTGCCGTCACGCTCGGCAGCCATAGCCGGCGACATGCTGTCCAGCAGCGGCAGAGCCAGTGTGGCTCCGGCCCCGCGCAGAAACGTCCGGCGTGCGATCGCTTTTTTGAAGATCATCATAATTCTCGTGTCCTCCTCATCTGAAACGGCGTGCTATTCACAATGCCTAAAATCAGCGACGACCAGCGGTAGTCCTGCGCTGCGGCGTCGCGCAAAATCCTGCGGATGGCCGGGCCGTCATAATACTCAACGCCGCGGCCCAGACCATAGATCATCAATTTTTCAACAATAGTTTGCGCCACCTGCTCACGGCGCGCGCCCAGGATGCGGCGCAGATCAGCCGGACCGGCAAACTTGGTTCCATCAGGCAGTACGCCCGCCGGATCAATCGGCGTGCCCGCGTCGCCGCCTTCCTTGGTGCGCCATGTGCCAATGCCGTCAAAGTTGTCGAGCGCCAGTCCAATGGGGTCCATGCGCGCATGGCAACTGGCGCAGACGGGATTGGTGCGATGCTGCTCCATCCGCTGTCGCATCGTCAGCACGCGACCCCCACGTCCAGTTTCTTCCTTCAGCGACGGGACATCAGGCGGTGGCGGGGGTGGCGGCGTGCCCAGGATATTCTCGAGAACCCACTTGCCGCGCAGCGTCGGCGAAGTTCGATTCGCATACGAAGTAACGGTCAGGATGCTGGCCTGTCCCAGTAACCCTCGGCGGTTTTCATCGGCCAACTGTACGCGCCGGAAATGGTTTCCGTAGACGTTCGGTATTTCGTAGAACTCCGCGAGCCGCTCATTGAGATACGTGTAATCGGCGTTGAGCAGGTCGAGCACGCTGCGGTCCTCGCGCGCGATGCTGGAGATAAACTGCGTGGTCTCCTCCAGAAACGCCTGGCGCAACCCATCATCGAAATCAGGGAACTGGCGCTCATCGGGCTTCACGTGCAGGATATTGCGCAGAAAAAGCCACTGGCTCGTGAAGTTATCCGCCAGCGATTGCGCGCGGGTGTCAGCCAGCATCCGCCGTACCTGCTTTTCCAGTTCCGCGGGAGTGTGCAGTTGCCCGCGCTCCGCAGCCTCCAGCAACTGCTCATCCGGAACGCTGGACCACAGGAAAAAAGACAAGCGCGAGGCCAGCTCCAGATCGCTGATCCGGGACGAGCTTCCAGCCGCTGCGCCCTGCGCATCGCGCTCCATGCGGAACAGAAACTCCGTGCTCACCAGAATCCCGCGCAGAGCCATCTCCACCGCAGATTCAAAATCGCCCTGCTGGCGCGCGGAGGCAAACAATTCGGTCAGCGGATCAATATCCGCCGCTGCCACGGGTCGCCGGAACGCCAGCCTCGCCAGTTTGGAAATGATTATTCTGGCGCACGCCTGCTCATCCGTGGGCGATGCCGATGCGGCGGGCCGGCAAGAAAAGATGCGGGCGCGGCTCGGAGTTTCTCCCAGACCCTTGGCCTGCATCGGGCCGTGGATGCCCACAGCGGCTACCATGGGTAACCCGCCCTTATAGTCGCCTTTGTCCACGAACAACTGGCGCTCGGGCATGAGTACGGTTTCCGGCTCGACGGTCTCATCCAGAAACGCGACTTGCAGCAGATGCGGGCCAGCCGTCGCGTGCATTGCGGCTTCCAGCTTCAGGTCCGCGTCAAACTCGTACTTCTCCTGCGCCTCGTCGCCTTTGTAATCCTTGTTGACAAAGGAATAGAGCGGCCCTGAGAGACCGTGATTCTCGCCACCGATGGTCAGCAGCTTGATGCGCCGACCGTCGAGGCGGACGTCCAGTTGATGCGGCTCCGTAATCCCACGAATATAGTTGTCCGAATTGCGGTGCAGGCGCACATGCACGCTGTACTCGCCATCGGCGGGGAAGTTGTGGCGAATGGCCATACCGCCGCGCGAGCCGAAAGGCAGGTCTTCGCTCATGCGGCCGTCCTGCATGACCTCCTCAGGGATGGAATATTCCGCCGTCACCGGTCTCACATCATGGTCGCCCACGGCAGCGCGGCTGATCTTCTCCGCCGCGGCAATGTACTTCTCCGTCAGCAAAGGTGAGATGGAAAGCACTTCTGCGATGTTGTCAAAACCATAGCTGACATCGTCGGCGGGTAACAGTTCCGAGGAATCGATATCCACCGCCAGAATGTCCCGCACCGCGTTCGAATACTCCGCGCGGTTGAGCCGATGGATGGCCTTGCGCCCCGGGTTCGGCTGCGCGGCGGATGCACGATCCAGCTCCGTTTCAAGATAACCGGCGAGCGCTGAGGATGCAGCAGCATCCGGACGCGGCGCGCCAGCGGGCGGCATCGCGCCGGAGCGCAGCTTTCGTATTACCTTCTCCCAGACCGGTGCATCATGGCTCACCTGATCGAGATCAAGCTGCTCCAGCGACAGGTCCGCGGTGCGCAGCCGCTCGTTGTGGCAGGTGACGCAATACCTGCCAAGCAGCGTTTGATTAGCCGACGAGGCGGCGGGCGACTCTTTAGCCGTTGTGGAAGCAGTCTGCGCAGCGGCGCTCAATGCGACCGCAAAGCAAATGGCGGTTCCCACTTTTGTCAATAACTTCGGCATGGTTCCTCTAACCAATTTTTAGAATTGCCGTAAAGCACGTGCGCTTGGGTAGCCACGGTCAGTGTTTTTCTGGCCGTGGGAATCCCCATTGAAACCACAAGCCCACGGCGAGAAAAACGCTCACCTGGCTACCAGTGCCTCGCTAAAAAATGTACTTCAAACCCAACTGCATCTGCCGCGACGAAGTCCGTGTGTTGGTGATGGAACCTGAGCCGGGCGCAATAGCCGCCGCCGCATTCGAGAAGATGCGGAATTCGGGTTGCGAGAAGTTGGCGTGGTTGAACATATTGAACATCTCCCAGCGGAACTCCAGCTTCTGTCCTTCACGCACCTGGAAGCCCTTGCGCACGGCCAAGTCCACCGTTACCACGCCAGGCCCTTGCAGCGTGTTGCGGCCCAGGTTGCCGAGGGTGCCTGGCTTCTGCAGTTCAAATGCTTTCAAGTCGAACCATTGATCCGCCGTGGGATTTTCCAGAATGGGATTGTTCGACGCGCCGGACGCGACGTTGGGCCGCTCCTGATTGCCGAAGATGATGGTGCTGTTGCCGGCGCGGTCAAAACGGTTGACCACCGAGAAAGGTTCACCGCCTGAATAATTGAATAGTGAACTCAGGCTCCATCCGCCGAGCACCTGACCGGCAATGCCGTTCAGGCCGAAGTTGGGAAGGTTGTATGTCCCGTTGACCACCATGTAGTGGCGAATGTCGAAGGCGGCCCGGCTGTAATCGCGGCCACGATCATCCGGGTCCATCGAGAAGCTGGTGACGTTCTGGAAGTCCGAGCTGCCGGCGATGCCGGAGATCTCATCCATGGTGCGGGAAAGCTGGTAGGTGCCCTCGATGCTCAGTCCGCCGCGCATACGCTGCTGCATGGAGAACTGCAGCGAATTGTAGTTGGCGTTGGTGTCGAACTCGCGTTGCAGGATGCTCGAGAAGTTTGGATTGCGGCGCGGTGCGGCAACGCCATTGAAGCAGTCCGACGCCGGCACGGCGACGCCCGCCACCGTGCTCCCCGCCACGGAGTAGCACTTTTGTCCATTGATAAACTGCGTGGGGTTTGCCGTGTTCCACTGCACGTTGCGCGAGTTGTTGCGGCTCTG
This sequence comes from Acidobacteriota bacterium, assembly GCA_009691245.1. Lineage (NCBI taxonomy): Bacteria > Pseudomonadati > Acidobacteriota > Acidobacteriota bacterium. The sequence continues at coordinate 12,258 of SHUM01000018.1, forward strand.
CGAACCGAGATAACCAATCATGAAGGACGAACTCGAGCTCAACTGCCGCTGCATGGTGAGGTTGTATTGCATAGTGTAGGGCTGATGCGGACGGTAATTCATCATTTCCATGGACTGATTGGGATCGAACATCGGGGAATCAGTGAGCGGGAACTGCACAATCGCGTCAGGGAAGCGAATCGTCCCGTTGGCCGGACGCTGCACGAAGAAACGCTGCGTGTAGGGCAACATGCGCTGGCTGGAGTCGCGCCAGTAGAGCGCCAGCAACTGGTCGGGATAGACGCCGAAGCCGCCGCGCACTGAGGTCTTCCCGTCGCCGGTCAAGTCGTAGGCAAAGCCGAGGCGCGGTACGATATTCTTCTTCGACGGATTCAGGAACCAGGGATCGCCGACCGTAACCGTCGGATCGAGCTGGTTGCGCAGTTGCGATACGCGCCCGTTGGCTTCGCTCACGCCGGTAACAAATTCATAGCGCACGCCAAGATTCAGCGACAGCCGCGGCGTGGGGCGGTAGTCGTCCTGAAAGTAAAACCCGAACAACGACTGGCGCATTCCGCGCGTGCCCTCGGTAACGTGGCCTGCTTCGAATCGCGCAGCGTTGGCGGTGAGCACCTCTTCGAGCGAATTGAAGATATATTCGCCGCGCAGACGGCCGACGTTGATGCTGTTGTAGCGCAGCCGCTTGGCGATGCCGCCGAACTTGATGGCGTGCGCGCCTTTGGCCATGGCCACGTCATTGATGACCTCGAACAGATTCTGGCGCCAATACTGCGGGCCGGAACTATTGGTCGAGATGGAAGCGATGACCCCGGGAGTAAAGTGGCCAAAGCCGCGGCCGGGCACAAACTCCAGCCGCTCCATCCCCTCGGCGGTCGAGTCGGTGGCCTCGGAGGCGTCGCGCAGAAAGGTGATGCGGAAATCGTTGACCAGTGTGGATGAGACGATCTGCTTGTGGTTCAGCACATAATTCTGAATGCGCGACTTGTTGAACATCTGAATCAAGCCCAGGCTGGAGGGCGCGATCACGCTGGCGTTGTCGTAAAACATGCGGAACATGAGCGTCTGATTGTCAGTAAGCTGATGGTCGATGCGCGCCACGACATCATCCTGGTCGGTGTTCTGCGAGCCGGCCCAGAAGTATCTTCCGATGCCGCCACCCAAATCATCTCCATTGGGAAGCGGATAGAGCGCCAGGTAAGGCTTGATGGACTCGGCGACGGTTACGGTGCGTGTGCCAAGATTTCCCAGACGCGCCGCAGCGGTTGGGACATTATCCACCGTGGTGGTTCCGCGGCGAGCCCGTACTCCTTCGTAATTGGCGAAGAAGAAAGTCTTGTTGTGAATCATCGGACCGCCTACCGCCGAGCCGAACTGCGAGCGCTTGAACTCCGGCTCGCCCTTGGGATTGGAAGCGGTTTTGCGGTCGAAGAAATCGCGCGCGTCCAGATTGTCATTGCGCAAAAAGCCGTAGACCGTGCCATGCAGATTGTTGGTGCCGGACTTGGTAACCGCGCTGACCACGCCGCCGGAGTTGCGGCCAAACTCGGCGCTGAAGCCGCTGGTGGAGACGCGGAACTCCTGAATGGAATCGACGCCCAGCATGAAGCCGGAAGCGCCGGCCGGGTTGGTATTGTTGCGCGACATCATGTCGGCGCCATCCAGCAGGAAACTCATCTGATGCGGCCGCGCGCCGCCCAGCGACATCTTCTCGCCCGTGCCGGAGAGGGTGGCCTTGTTGCCCGCGCGCGTGCGCACCACGCCCGGTTCGAGTTGAACCAGATCGGCGAAGCTGCGACCATTCAGAGGCAACTCGCGGATGACGCGCTCTTCCACCACGCCGGCCACGGTTCCCGATTGCGTCTCCACCAGCGGAGCTTCGCTGGTTACCGTAACCTGTTCAGTTACGCTTCCCACCGTCATGGTAAGGTCGAGGGCGAGTTGCGCGCCCACCGTCAGCACGATTCCATGGCGAATCGTGGTCTTGAATCCTGTCAGCGAAACTTCCAGATCATGCGGGGCGGGCGGCAGGTTAGCGAATAGGTAGCGGCCGCGCGAATCCGTGGTGGCCGTGCGCGTCTGTCCAGTCTCGGAATTTTTAGCGGTCACCGTCGCGCCGGGAAGCACCGCCTGCGTCTCATCCCGTACCGTGCCTTCCAGACGGGCATCGGAGATCTGCGCGCGCAGACTTCCGCTGGCCAGCAAGATCAATATCACCAGCCGGAAACCTCTGGATAGTGCAAGCATTCTTCCTCCACCCGATTTGACCGTCTGTGCAAACTCTTCAAAGCGCTGTCATCCCGCCCGGCGCTGTCATCCTGAGCGCAGCGAAGGACCTGCTGTTCTCCGGGGAAAAACACGTCCCATTACTGACTCTTCTTGCTGTCCCGCTCGGTGAAATACTCGATACCGTAGCGGCCTTCCACACATCGGCCGACTGGCCCGCCAGACAAAGTTTCACTCGCCCCGAACTTCTTCAGCAAATCCGTGGTGCTCTTGCGTTCGCGGGGAATCTGGATCAACCCGCGCGAATTGGTTCCGTTGGCCAGCGTCAGAGGCGTCTGTCCACAGCCATTCTGGACATCCAGCCGCGCGCCTTTTTCAATCAGGTACTGGACAATGTTGTCAGCGCCGATATAGGTGGCGGCGTGCAGCGCGGTCCAGCCGGTCTCGTTTACCTGATTCACGTCCGCGCCCATCTCGAGCAAAGTCTTCACCGCCTCGAAAGCGCGTTGCGCTTCCGGCCCGCGGCGGTCGCGGCTGCGACCCAGTCCCGCGGCGGCCAGCAGCGCCGTGGCGCTGCCCTCAAATTGAGCATCATCGGAGTTCTTGCCCACCGGGCTTTCACCCTCGTTCACTTTGGTCCCGAGCCGGGTATCCGCCTTTGACTCCGCCAGCAGGCGCATGGAGGGAACATCGCCGGAGGCCGCCGCCAGCAGAAATGGGGTTGCGCCTTCCACGCTCACGTAGGCGCGACCGCCTTTGCGCAGACGCGCCGGAGGCAATCCCATGCGGGCATTGGCGTCCGCTCCCCTGGCCAGCAGGGCCTTTACCAGTCGCGGCATGTTGGCGCCATCGAGCGGGCCGGCTTCCTCTTTCTTGGTGGTGGACTGCTGCTCCTGCTGCACGAGCTGCGAGAAAAATCCCGCGCCCTTGCTCTCCATCAGCGACTTGATGCCGTCGCGCAACGCATAGTGAAGCGCCGTGATGTCGCTGCCGTCGCCGGCTTTCGAGTTGGGGTCGGCGCCGCTTTCGAGCAGAAACAGCGCCACGTCCTCGTGTCCGTTGGCGGTGGCCAGCAGCATGGTATTGCCGTCCTCCATGGTCGAGTGATTGACGTCCGCACCGCGCGCGACTAGCAATTTCGCGCTCTCCAGATCGCCCACCGATGCCGCGAACATCAGCGGCGTGAATCCTCCGCGCGAGCTGATTTCGAGCGTTCCGTAATAGGTCTTGTAAATCTTGGGTGTGAAGCCATCGAGCATCTTCGACTGAGCATTGACGTCCGCGCCTTTTCCCATGAGCAGACGGGCGACAGTGGGGTGGCCTTCGGCGATGGCCCACATTAAAGCCGTCTGCCCCCGGCGCGTGTCTTTGGCATTCACGTCCGCGTTACCATTTAGCAGCGCGGCTACTCCGTCGATCAGCCCGATGCGCGCGCAGGTCATCAGCGGAGTCTCGCCGGTCCACGTCGCCTGATTGGCGTCGGCGCCGGCACCGGCCAGCTTGAGGACCATGCCCGCGTTTTGATTCATGCAGGCGATGTACAGCGGCGCGATCCCGTAATCATTGGCTGCATTCAAATCCGCGCCCGCGCCGATCAGCACCTCCACCATCTCCAGATCATCGCGATGCACGGCCCACGCCAGTGCCGTGGCGCCATCCGGCTGACGTTCATTCGGGCTGGCTCCCGCTGCCAGCGCGGCGCGCACCTGTTCGCGCGTTCCTGTGCGCGCGGATTCCAGGAGCCCCAAATCAACGGAGGAAGCCGCCCTCGCGGATATCGAAAGCAAAACCGTCAAAGCAGCCAGCCCCGCCGCGACCGATAACTTTTCTTTCATCGTCATTCCCTCTGATCCCTATCGAAATTGCAGGTTAGGACAAATCCACCGTGCCTTTGCTATCGCCCAGCGTGTCAATGGGCGTGCCCACCACATTGAGCAAGGTGCGATGCAGATTGGCAAACGGAGTATTCTTGGCAACCGAGATGTGTCTGCCGTGATTCTTCAGCTTGCCGGATCCGCCGCCCACCACCAGCGTGGGCAAGGCCTGCTGCGTATGCAGATCGCCATCGCCCATGCCGCTGCCGTAGACAATCACGGAATGATCGAGCAGGGAGCCATCGCCATCCGGCGTCGAGCGCAGCCGCTCCAGCCCATAGGCAAACAGGCCCGCCTGGTGCGCGTTGATCTGGGCAGTCAGCTCCATGCGCTCCTGCAAGCCCCGGTTGTGGGAAAGCGAGTGGTGCGACTCATTGATGCCAATCTGCGGATAGGTCAGGTCGCTCTTCTCACGCGCCAGCATGAAGGTTACGACGCGCGTCAAGTCGGTCTGCCAGGCCAGCGCCCATAGATCGAACATTAGCTTTGCGTGATCATCGTAGGCCGGAATGCCGACGGGGCGATCCATGCGCGGCATCTCCTTCACGGTCGATTGCTCCGCCATCTGAATGCGGCGCTCGATGTCGCGGATGGCATCGAGATACTGCGTGAGCTTCAACTGATCGTTGGGGCCAAGATCGCCCAGCAAACGGTTCACATCGCGTGAAACGGAATCGAGCAGGCTGCGATTCTCCTGAATGCGCGCCAGTGCGCTGGCCGGGTCCGTGGTGTCGCCGTCGCCGAATAGCCGCTCGAAGACCGCGCGCGGCTGATGCTCCACCGGCAGGGGCGTGGTGGGAGTTTTCCAGGCAATAGTGTTGACATACGCGGCGGCATAGCCGGAGATCGCGCCCACCAGCTCGGCGGCGTTCTCAATCCCCAGCTCGAGCGAAGCCAGTTGCGTCTGCTTGCCGAACTCGCGCGCCGCCACCTGATCCACGGAGATGCCGGTCTGCACGTCATGGTCGGACTTCTTGGGATCGACGCCGGTCAGCCACATGGCCGTGGCTCGCGGATGTCCGCCGCCCATGCCTTCAATGATGGGGCCACCATCGAGGCCGCTGACCACCGTGAACTGGTCCTTGAAGGCTGCGAGCTTCTTGAGGACTGACGGCATCTCGGTAATGGCCCCGACTTTGGACGGCGTCCACTGGTCCATCATGATCCCGTTCGGGACATAAACGTAGGCCAGCCGCGTTACCGGTTTGCCCGCCGTGTCCAGCGTCCCGGCAAAGGCAGGCACCATCGCGTCCATCACCGGCAGCGCCAATGTGGCGCCCAGCCCGCGCAGGAATGTTCTCCTCGGAATGGCTTTCTTGAAAATCATCATGACTCTCGTGCCCTCCTCATTTGAAACGGCGCACTCTTCACAATTCCCAAAATGATCCGCGACCAGCGGTAGTCGTTGGCCGCCGCATCGCGCACGATCTGGCGCACAACGGAGAAGTCATAGGACTCAAGACCCCGGCCCAGCGCGTAGGTCAGCATCTTCTCCGTGGCGGTGGTAGCCAGTTGATCGGGACGATCCAGCAACACCTTGCGCAGGTCGGCCAAGCCCGCGATTTTATAGCCGTCCGGCATGACTCCCACAGTATCAATCGGCATGCCCGCATCGGTGGTTCTTGAGCCGCCGATGCCATTGAATTTTTCCAGCGCGAACCCAATCGGGTCCATCAGCTTGTGGCAACCCGCGCAGGCTGGATTGGCGCGATGCTGCTCCATCTGCTGCCGCATGCTCATCAATTTCCCGGACTCGTTCTTCTCTTTCAATCCGGGCACGGCGGCAGGCGGCTCCGGCGGCGGTGTGCCGATCAAATTTTCCAATACCCATTTGCCGCGCACCACGGGCGAAGTACGATTCGAGATGGATGTAACAGTGAGGAAGCTGCCCTGCCCCAGCAAGCCGCGGCGGTCGTCGTTGGCCCCCGGGAAGGCAAGTGATATGCGGCGGAACCGGCTACCCACCACGCCGGGAATGCCGTAATGCTCGGCGAGCCGCTGATTGACAAAGGTGTAGTCGGCGCGCAGCAGGTCCAGCAGCGAGCGGTCCTCGCGCAACAAGCTGGCGAAGAACATCTCGGTCTCCACGCGAAACGCCTCGCGCAGATTCTCGTCAAAATCGGGGTAGACGTCCTTCGATGGATCCACCGTCTTCAGGTTGCGCAGGTAAAGCCACTGGCCACCGAAATTCTGTACCAGTGAGTTGGAGCGACTGTCCGCCAACATGCGCCGAATCTGTTGATCCAGCGCCTGCGGCTCGCGCAGCTTGCCGGTCTCAGCGATGGAAAGAAGTTCCTCGTCGGGGATGCTGGACCACAGGAAGAATGATAATCGCGAAGCCAGTTCGAGATCGGTGATGTTGTACGGCTTGCCGGGCTTAGCGTCGAACGGGTCGCGCTCGATGCGAAACAGAAATTCCGGAGAGATGAGCAGACGGCGGACGCCCAGCTCGATTCCCGCCTCAAACCGGTCGCGACTGTTTGCGGCGGAGTCCTTCTGGCTGGACGGCTTGCTGGCCTGGCGGTACAAGCCCATCAGCTCGTCCGTGTCAACGGTCGTCAGCGGTCTGCGGAAGGCAAGCCGGCCCAGCTTGGTTAATATCTGCTGCGCACAAACCTCCTCTTCTACTTCCTGCCCCGGTACTTCCTGCCCCGATCTGCATGAAAATATTTTTGCGCGGCTCGGCGTATCCCCCGGACCCTTCGCTTCCACCGGCCCTGTAATGGTCACATTGGCGACCGCCATGGTTGGTTCATCGCGAATGTTTTCCCGCGCTGCGAATTCGTAGGGGAAAGTAACGCCCAGGGCATGCATTCCCGCTTTTACCGGAACCCGGAATTCGAGCGGCGTGTCCGCGTTTCGCTCATACTCGGATTGAATGGCGTCGGGAGAAATCGTATCCTGTGCGCCAATGCCGTCGGCCAGACCTTTATGCTCACCACCAACCGTAAACAGCTTCAGCCGCGCGCCGTCCAGGCGCACATCCAGTGGATGCGGCTCGGCGATGCCGCGCACCTGAAGCGTCTCGGTGCGCTGCAGCCTGATTTTGATGAGGTAGTCGCCATCGAGCGGAAAGTAGTGCCGGACGGCCATCCCGCCACGCGAGCCGAATGGCAGGTCTTCGCTGACGCGATCATCTTGCTTGTAATATTCAGAGACCTTGTAGGCGCCCACTTCGGAGTTGATGCCGGGATTGCCCACGGCTAGACGGCTGATACGGCGCGCCGCGGAAAGATATTTCTCCATCAACAGCGGCGAGACGGTGAGCACATCGGCGATATTGTCGAAGCTGCCTCCGGCGTCATCCGCAGGCAGCAGGGAGTCATCCAGAATCTCCAGCGCCAGCAGGTCACGGATGGTGTTGATGTACTCGGCGCGGTTCAGCCGATGAGCCGCCGAGCGGCGTCCAGGGTTGGGCGCTGCGGCTGCGCTCTGATCCAAAGCAGTCTCCAAGTAGCGCGCCAGTTCATCCCGGTCAGCGGGAGCGGGCTGCGGAACGCCCTGCGGCGGCATCTGCCCCGCTCGCAACTTTCTGATTACTTTTTCCCAAATTGCCGGGTCCGCGCCCGGCATTCCCAAGTCCGCCTGGTCCAACATCAATTGCGCTGTCTTCAATTTTTCGTTGTGGCAGGTTACGCAGTAGCGGCTAACAAACACCCTGTGAATATCTGGAGAAATATTCGCGGTAGGGGGCTCGGTGCCCTGGGCCAATGTGTCGAGGGGAGACACCACCAACGAGAGGAATACTACGAGGATGCGTAGCGCCAACATCATAAAGGTTCTGACCATCCCTCGCACCGCTTCACTCCGACCACTGGAAGCGGACTCAATCCCTTATTCGTGATTGAGTTATACCCCGGCGTGGGGTAGATGTCAAGCGGATTAAAATGGCCAAAAACAGCTATTGTTAACGGCCCGGTGTTCACCCGCGAAACTACCTAGAAGTTTGTTCCAGCGGTCCCGTACCTCCTTTTGCCATCCACATAAGTTGCCAGCGGGCGGATCGCGGGGATTACGTCTTCCGGGACGGTCAGCAGGTCGGCGGAAAGTATCAAGAAATCGGCCAGCTTGCCGGCTTCGATCGATCCCTTGATCGTTTCCTCGAAGGTCATGTAAGCGTTGTTGATGGTAGCCATCCGCAAGGCTTCCTCCCTGGTTACCTTCTGATTAATGCCCATGGGCCCATAGCCATGGGCGTGCCGCGAGACGTAGAAGTACATTGTCTGAAATGGATTGTTGTCAGGACCCGGCCAGTCGCTGCCGCTGGAGACGATCAATCCATGATCCAGCCATTCGCGGACCGGGACGGCGCGCTCGGCGCGAGCCTTTCCCCAGCGCTCCACCATTCCCGCGGCGCCTTCGTTCGGCTGGATCTGCGCCGAGATGAGTACGCCCAGTTTTTTCATGCGCTCCATCTGATCGGGGTGCGACAGCAGGGCGTGCTCCACGATCCAGCGCTTGTCCCGGATCGGAGCTTCCCGGTCCGCGGCCTCGTAGAAGTCCAGCACCAGGTCCAGCGCCTTGTCTCCATCGACGTGCGGGGAAGGGCGCCAGCCGTGGCGATTGGCGATCAAAATCGCCTCGCCGTATTTGCCCATGTCCACGTTGGGAGCGCCGACGTTCCCTGGCTGGTTCGCCAGTGGCTCACGCAGCATCGTGCCGGGATTGAATTCGGCGATGCCATCCAGGCGCAGCCAGTGGTCGCCGAACCCCGTGCCCACGCCCCAGGGCGCCAGCATTTTCTCCACATCTGGGGCATCGTCGGGATTCACTTCCAAACCCATACTCACTCGCTGAATCAGTTTGCCTTCGCGCCATAACTCATAGTAGGCCCGCATGGCATCGGGAGTGAGTTGTAAGTCACGAACACTAGTGAGTCCCAAGGCAATTTGCTTCCGCTGTATGGCGGAGATTAGTGACTTCTTTTCATCCATAGTGAGTGTGCTAACCGCAGATGTCGGACCAATCACTGAGTACGGTGAGCCTTGCAGCGTTCCCAAAGGCTCGCCCGTAGCATCCCTGGGGATCGCAGCGCGGCCCAGCGTCTGCGTATTGCGAGTCACTCCCAGCTTGCTGAAGGCGGCGGTATTCAGGTAGGCCAGCCCGCGAGCCTGGTAAACCACGACTGGATTGTTGGGCGCGGACTGATCCAGTTCCACTCGCGTCGGAGGCCTTTTCTCCGCCAACTCATTCGGAGTCCAACCCACCTGGCCATAGATTACGCTGCCTGCGGGCACTGATTTAGCGGCCTCCGCGATGCGGCTCTGCATCTCGGCAATCGACCGCACACCCGCCAGCGAGATGCCCCGCTGCATGACTAGCCCGGCGTGATACTGGTGGTTGTGATTGTCCATCAAGCCGGGAATGACTGTATGGCCTTTCAGGTCTGTCTGCAGTGTCCCAGCCTGGGCCAGTGCCCGCATCGCCGCGTTGTCGCCGACCGCAAGGAACCGTCCATCCCGCACCGCGAACGCCTGCTGAATGCTGAAGCCGGCACCGACAGTAACTACTTTGCCGTTATAAAATATTTGGTCCGGAGCCTGCGCAAGTGACTGATTGCCACTAACAACGACTAGCATCGCCGCAACAAATGCCCATGACACAATAGGTTTAATGCAGGCCTTCGCCATAAGTCACCGCCACTCACTCGCTTCGTTTGGCATTAGAATTCCAGGCTCGGTCAACGACAGTCCTTTCAGCGATTCCATCCGGACGGGGTGTTTTCCCCGCGCGTGGAGTGGGAGCAGGATAGGACAATCCTTGGATGAGACTTTTCAAGTCAGCTGGCGGGGGGCAGTCGATGGAGATTTGCCGGCCGGAGCGCGGATGCGTGAACTCAAGGTGCGCGGCGTGCAGCGCGACGCGTTCAATACGCCGTTCTGCGGATTCTTCGGCGCGATACTTCCGGTCGCCAATCACCGGGTGGCCGGTCGCTGCAAATTGCGCGCGTATCTGATTCTGCAAACCGGTAACCAGCGATACACGCACCAGCGTTGCTCCGCGCAAGACCTTCTCCACGGAATAGTTCAGTTCAGCCCGCGCTGCTCCAGGGTCATTCTCATTGCACAGTTCCTGGTGCATTCCCTGGCGACGGAAGTAATGCACCAGAGTGCCAGACTTATCTTCCAGATGCCCACGAATAACGCCCAGATATACCCGCACCGGCGTATGCTCCAGAAACTGCCTCACCAGCCCATCGCGATCACGCTCCGTCTTAGCAAACAGCAGTACCCCCGACGTGAACCGATCAATGCGATGTACGGTGTAGGCGCGCTGTTTTTTCCGCCCCAGCTGCGTGGTTAGCAGAGACCAAGCCGAAATCTTCTTGGGTCCCGGCACGGCGGCGGGCACCGCAAGCAATCCCGCCGGTTTATCGAGAGCGACCACGGCATCGTCTTCATAGAGCACGCCAACGTCCTGCGAAGAAGGTCGTGGCCGACGGGTATTAGTTGGCACGTTGCTTCATATTCCCCTCTGGCCTCTCCGGCCCAGGTTCCTATCTTCTGATATTCGGTGATATTCGGTAATATCCGGCAGATCCCGGAACGCGCCATCCACATCCAGGCCGTAACCAATCAAGAATGGATCGCCAGAGAGTTGAATTCCCGTGAAAACTTTCTGGGCTTGATCGTTCGCTGCGACGGCGGCTTTGCCACTCTTCTCGATCAGCACCGCCAGCCACACCTGGTTCGTCTTCTCCCGGACGTGGCCCCGGACATGGCCACGAACTTCGCGGACGATCTTCGCAATGGTCCGCCCCGTATCGTAAATAGTGTCCGCCACCAACACGGGACTTCCTCCAAAAGACCCTCCCAAAGACCCGCGCAACGAAGAGGGCAGTGCCGCCGTGGCCGTCGCGCCTTTCTTGGTGCCAACGTAGGAGCGCGCCTGCAGGAAGACAATTCGCGTGGGCGTGCGCATGGCTCGCACCAGATCGGCGGAAAAAATGAATGCTCCGTCCATCACGCACACAACCATCAATTCGGTCACCGAATTCTTCCGGCACGCACGGTCGATCTGCCGCGCGAGCCTTTGCACAGTAGTCTGAATTCGATGTTGCTAAATGAGCGGTCGCATCAATGTCTTCCCATGGCCTCTCCCGAAACGAATGATACCACTATCGCGTTCGGGTGATGGCGAACCGTGAAAATGGTGAGCACTGGATGGGGCTGGAGATATTCAAAAGGAGCGTGGTCGAGACGATTGGGCCGGCCCTGAATTGCCTACTGCGGCGCCTTGCATCACAACGGTGGGACGAGCGGAGCTAAAAATTGGCGGCGCGGGCAGCGGGATGGCGAACATCCACGCCTTCAATCACAAACACCACATCTTCGGCGATGTTGGTGGCGTGGTCGGCGATGCGCTCCAGATCGCGCGCCACGAACATCATGTCCACGCACTGGCGCACCGCAGACGGATCACTCTGCATGTAATCGATCAGTTCGTCGTAGATCACGTTGCGGACCTTGTCCACGGCATCGTCGGAGGCGAGCACGGTGCGCGCCATCTCCACGTCGGCGCGCACAAACGCGTCGAGCGCCGTGCGCACCATGTTCTCGGTGAGGCTGGCCATGTGCGGGATGTCGATGGCGGGTTTCACCAGCTTCTGTTTCATCAGCGACTGTGCGCGCTTGGCAATATTCTCCGCCAGATCGCCCATGCGCTCGAGGTCGGTATTGATCTTCATCGCCGCCGTGATCAGCCGCAGGTCGGCCGCCACGGGGGCTTCCAGCGCCAGCAGCCGCGTGGCCATCTCGTCGATCTCCAGCTCCATGCGATTGATGCGGATTTCATTGCTATGCACCTGCGCGGCCTGCTCGGCATCCTGCGCCACAAGCGCCTGAACGCTGTGATACACGCTGGACTCCACCAGCCCGCTCATCTCCAACAGACGTCTTCTGAGCTCGCTCAACTCGCCAGCCAAATGCCGCATCGCATGCACCCCTGCCCCTGATTGTGCAATTCAAATCGTATTCCCGCAAGACATCCGAGCCAATAATTTGATCGGCCCTGTTGCCAATTTGAATACCGCCCCCACAAAACCATCGTGGCTCAGCATTCGGTCAGGCGGTTTTCGTGGAGAGGGAAACAAGATTCCGGACACACCCCCATAATCCTCATATCGGAGGCTGGGCGCTAAACTTTACAGGGAAGTAAATATAATTCCAGGAAGGGGTCTATGAGATATCGCGGGGGCGTTTTACGCCGCTGGCCAGGCCCAAAGTTTCCAGTGTGCGGATGAGGTACCAGCCCATGTCCACCTGCCACCAGCGCTGGCCGAAGCGCGCCGAGCCGGCGGCGGAGTGGTGATTGCGATGCCAGTTCTCGCCCCATCCGCCCAGCATGGGAGGTCCGAGCCACCAGACGTTCTTGCTGCTGTCGCCGGAGTCGTAGTCGCCGAGGTGCATGACGCTGTTGACGAAGCACTGCATGTGCAGCGAGTAGGTCAGCCGGATCGCGCCCAGCCAGAAGAACCAGACCCAGCCGAAGGCCAGTCCGAAGACAATGGAGATGAGGACGATGGGCGTCTGCACGCGCGCCCAGAAGTTGAGGTTCTTCTGGTCCAGTTCCGCGCACCAGTTCTTCGTATCCATCGGCTCAAGCTGGTAGAGCCAGCGCAGGTGCGCCCACCAGAATCCGCCGTGCTCGGGGCTGGAGATGTCCTCCGCCGTATCGGACTTGGCGTGATGCAGGCGATGATAGGCAACCCAACTTCCGGGCGCGCCGGAGCCATTGAACATGGCCAGAAAAATTAGAATCTGCTCAACCCACTTGTTCAGTGTGACGGTCTTGTGCGAGAGCGAACGGTGGTAACACACGGTGGTGCCCAGCGCTCCGAGGGCCACGAACATGGCCGCTCCGGCCACCACGTGCCAACCGGGCAGCGGAAACAAAATGAGTCCCACTACCGCAAGCAAGTGAATGATGACCAGGAACGAAAACGCTCCCGCCTGCCCGCGGGCAGGTTTCCAGATAGGCTGTTCCCAGGGTTTTAACTCCTGGACGGCAGACTTGTTCATGGGGACTCCAAAATGAGGAATCGATTGAAAAATTGCAGATTGAGTTGGGATTCGGCGCGGGTCTGACTAGTATTCGTGAGGCCCGCGCCCGAAATCAATTAGAGGCTGATAACGTTGGCGGCCTGGAGGCCCTTAGGTCCGGTGGTTACTTCAAATTCAACGGCCTGTCCTTCGTTCAACGTCTTGTACCCTTCCGACTGAATCGCCGAAAAATGCACGAAGATGTCTTCGCCGGACTGGCGCTGGATGAAACCATAACCTTTGCTTGCGTTAAACCACTTCACGGTGCCTTGTTCTTTCACAGATGTTCCTCAATACTTTCTCTTAAAGCTATTTATTGCCTTTCAACTGCATCGAACTTGACGTCCTACTACAGAAGCCTTCGAAAGCATTTGCTTCCAACAGACTCCGGAAAACCCGGTACTGCAAGAGCAACAAACGCACGATCACTATACCACGAATCAACCTGTCAACGTAAAATCTGTCAACTAAAATGGATTTTGGGCCGTATCCCACGGAGACGCTCTGCCGGCTGGTTTGATCCGAGCCAGCCCAGCACGCCAGGCACCGCGGAGTGGGATCGCTCCCTGGAATCACCCGGCAACCCCCAGCGGATCACTGAATTGATATTGTAACGGGGTTGGATGCACGGTCGTCTACGGTCACCACCAGGTTGACTTTGCCCCGACCAGCAAGCGAGCGCGGAACGATCAGGTTGAACTGGTCCAATCCGGAGTAGGTTCCTTGGTCGCCCGCAAAGGCTACGGTGGCAGACACACCTCCGATTGTCGCAGTCACGTTGTTGCCATTCCCTCTGCCGCTGCCAAAGATCGTTAGGTAGACTTCATCGCTGGGTGGCCCCAGGTTGACTGCCACGGACTCGTATTCACCGCCCGCCGCGCGCACGATTGGCTCGGTGCTGGATTGGCCATTGGACTGGCCATTGCTGAGGCGATTTACGTAGCCGGCCGCCAGGCCGCTCCCGACTTGAAACAGGTTCGGATAGACGCTGGTGATATTCAGATTTCCGCTCACCGCTCCGGCGTCGGATACGAGGCGGACTGTCGCGTAACCGCTCGAAAATCCAAGCGGCAGGCGGTAGTTGATCTGGCTGGGCGAGACGTAGGAGATCACGGCGGGCAGCGTGATCCCCGCAGCGTCGGTGATGGAGAGGGTTGTGCCGCCGAGAGTGGTGGGCCAGTTCGCCGCGGGGGCGATCGCGGTCGATGTCGCCAGCGTTGAGCCAAATAGTGCGTAGGCCGTAAGGAGCGCCCCCGGCGCAACCGGTCCGCGCTCCTGTGAGGCCGATGAGACATGCACCGACGTAGGGCTCACCAATCCCCCGCCCACGTCTGTTCCGCGCGCGTTGCTGTAGCTGGAACCGTCGGCGGGATTAAAGATGGCCACGCCGTTCACCCATACGCCGCGCGCGCCCAATCCACTACTGGACTTCACGCTCGCCTCGGCGGGAGTGCGTGGGATGGCAAACTGATAGGCCTGCGCGCTGGGATAGTTGCTGAAATTTCCGCCGCCCTGCAGGGCGTCAAACCACGGTCCCATCGGGTGACTCGCCAGCCCCTCCGCGTTGATATACACCATGGAGTCCGAGTAGCGAATACGCTGCACGTCGGCCTTTACCGGCGAACTGGCGCCGCCGCTGGTGCGCGCGCCGGGCACCGGCGCGAACGGCCATGTGTTTTGCGGGCCCGCGGCGGGATTGAATCCGCTGATTACGCGCGCGTCCTGGCCTGCGTTTTGCGTCTCCCAGGAGCGCAACTGCGGGATCGTTGACGGCTCGGTGTTGAGGAACTCACTCAGGCCGCCGGGCAGAGTGCGCGCTTGTCCGCCGGTTAGCGCGCCGAAATACTGCATGTTCAAAATATTCGGGAAGGCGGGACCGCCGGTATCCGAGATGGTTACGAAATAGGCGTAGGTTCCGTTGGGATATTCCGGCGTGATGGTGAAGCGCCCATTGTAAACATCCAGGTCGCCCTGCCCGTCAACTTGGCCCTCAACATGTTCATAGTCCTCAATGTAACGGCCCAAAGGAAACTGCGCGTTCACCGGCGGGCCGTACTGATTCGGCGCGAGGTTTTGCGGTACGCCGGGATGAAACGTCAGCGCCCACGTGGGAAGCAATGTGCGCTCGGTCATCTGGCGCAGACGAAAACCCGAGCGGATGCGGCGCACAGCGCTTGCCGGATTCAGCGGGTTGGAGTAGCCGTACGGTCCGTAGATTGGATAGCCATCGAATGACCAGCCGAGGATCGGCGAGTGCACCCATGGCGCGGACTTTTCACGAAAGATAGTGCCGGTACGCGCGGTGTACGCGGCCTCGATATTGTCATTCAACTGTAGGCGCAGGCATTGCGGGCTGGCGTGATTGTGATACATGCCAGTGCCGGGTTGGTGCGCATTGCAGGTGTCGGTCGTCTGCGCTTCGCCGAACACGGCCTCGCGCTGCCAGATGCCATCGCCCGATGCGCCGGGAGGTGGCGGTAGCTGTGCGAGTGCATGGGCAGTGATCAGGATGAAACTCAGTAGTCTCTTCATATGCGGTCGGCTTGGCCTCTGGGATGGGCGCGCAGAATCTGCAACAATTCGTCAGCCTCGTTGGGATATTCGGTGATGCGGTCGCGCTGCTCCGTGGGGTCGTCAATGATTCGGAAGAGTAAGCGATTGGTGTTCCGGCCCATGACTTGCTCCACAAACTTGAAGTCCCCGCGAAATACACACGTGTTGGTTCCGCTGCCCAGTATGACCGGGCCGCGCTCGACGGTTGCACCCTCGCGCAGATTGCGCCACATGCTCACGCCGTCCAGCTCCACTCCGCCGGTATCGAAACCGATCACCTCGGCCAGCGTCGGCAGCCAATCAAGCAGCGAGATGAATTCCTGATGCACTGCGCCGGCGAGAAGAATGCCCGGCCAGGAGACGATCGCGGGCACGCGAACGCCGCCTTCAAACGCGCTGCCTTTCTGGCCGCGCAACGGCGTGTTGCTGCCGCCGCCGCTCTGCTGCCCGCCATTGTCGCTGGCCCAGATGATCAGCGTGTTTTCCGCGATGCCCTCTTCCTTGAGCGCGGCCAGGACGCGCCCGATGCCGGCGTCCATGCTCTCGATCATGGCCAGAATGGTCCGCCGTTCGGGATCCTCAATATGCGCGTAGCGGGCCAGATACTCTTCCTGCGCCTCCAGCGGAATGTGCGGCGCGTTGACGGAGAGATCGAGAAAGAAAGGCCGCTCCCTATCGCGCCCGCGGATGTAGCGAATCGCCGCCGCAGCCAGCAGGTCGGTGGTGTAACCATCTTCCTCCAGCAACTGCCCGTTGAGATACCAGTCCAGCCGGTTGCCGATGCGATGCGTGAAGTAGCCTGTCTCTCCGCCCATGTAGCCGTAGTGGGTGTCGAATCCGCGCTTGTGCGGGAAGTACTCCGGCGCGATGGCACCAAGATGCCACTTGCCGATCAGAGCCGTCTGATAGCCCGCTGCGCTCAACATCTGCGGTAGCAACCGTTCCTTGATCGGCAACGCTTCGCTCATCGGTATCGGCGCGGGCACGCCGATACGGAACGCCGAGCGGCCCGTCAGCAGCGCCGCACGCGTCGGACTGCGCGTCGACATCGAGCGGTATTGCTCCAGCCGCACTCCGCTGGCGGCGAGGGCATCGAGATTAGGCGTCTTCACCTCCGCATTGCGATAGCCGATGTCGTTCCATCCGAGGTCGTCGGAAAGAATCAAGAGCACGTTGGGGGGCGGCGCGGCCTGAACTGCGCGGGCCAGCCGGGCGGAGATCATGGCTCCCAGGGATGCGGCGAGAAAGCCTCGACGTGTTACGGCATGAACGTTCATCAAGTGAGTCATACTTTCATCTAACCCTCATCCTGCAACAAAGTCTCGCTGGAATAGCAACGGTATCCTTAGAGTTTCGTCAGAGTTTCGTCATGGAACTGGGAACCAGAGGGGATGCTTCTCACCTCCTGGAATCGCGCCCAGCAACAGCGCGATCTCCATGGTAACTCTGGTGGTCAGCCAGATACTCGACTTGTTGACCGGCGCAGTAGTCGAAGTACGGGATGCTCTATTAGCATGGCAGCCGAGCAGGACGCGGCAGCGATGCTTTTCTCGGTGGGCGCGCTGAAAAAAAACAGAGGCGCTGGTGTACAATACCCCCGACGTGCATTTCCCAACGTGAATTCAACGTGGAGGGCCATCATGCTAAGAAAGCACTTGCTTGCCGCTGTAGTTTGTTGCGCTATCGCGGGACTGCCTCCCCATCTGGCGCTCCGGCAAGCTGTCGCGCAACGCGCCGCAGCTCCCGGAACCTTCGTCCCCGTCAGCGGCGAGATGCTGCTAAATCCAGACCCGGCCGACTGGCTGATGTACAGCCGCACCTATGACAGCCAGCGCTTCAGCCCGCTGGACCAGATCAACCGGCAGAACGTGGCAACACTGCGCATGGCCTGGTCGCGCGGCATGGGCGCGGGGGTTCACGAGAATATTCCGCTCGTCCATGGCGGCGTGATGTACGTGGCCAATCCCATGAATGTGATTCAAGCGCTCGATGCCACTAATGGCGACTTACTCTGGGAGTACCGCCGCAAGCTGCCCGATGACTTGAGTAAGTCAGTCAACAACGCGGGCCGCGCCCGTACTCTGGCCATCTACGAAGACATGATCTATCTGACAGCTGCGGATGGATTCGTAGTCGCGCTCGACGCGCGTAGCGGGGCGCTGCGCTGGGAGACTGTCGCGCACGACTACAAGACCGGCGCGCAGCACACCACCGGGCCGATGGTCGCGCAAGGCAAGTCAGGCAACGCGAAAGTCATCTCGGGCCGGTCATGTCCGGACGCGCGCACTACGCGCTCCAGCTGCTTCATCGTCGCGCATGATGCGCGCACGGGGAAGGAAGTCTGGCGCTTCTACACCACAGCCGCGCCCGGCGAACCCGGCGGCGACACCTGGGGCGGACTCGTCGTCGAGCAGCGCATGGCCTCGCCCTGGGGCCTGCCCGGTTCGTTTGATGTGACTCGTAACTTGACTTACTGGGGCGTCGCCAATCCGCGACCACACACACGCATGAAGAGACACAACGGTAACGTGGACGCTATCCCGCGTGAGTCACCGTCGGAGTTATACAGTAACTCAACCATCGCGCTCGATGTAGATACGGGCAAACTCACTTGGTATTACCAGCATCTGCCCGGCGATGACTGGGATTCGGACTTCGCGCATGATCGCGTGCTGCTGCGCACTGTCGTCGCGCCCAGCCCGGCCGAGGTCAAGTGGATCAATCCACGCGCGCGGCGCGACTTGGCTCAAGTGGCACAGGGCGACGCCACACGCGACATCGCGCTGATGGTCGGCGAACCCGGTGGGCTATGGGCGCTGGATCGCGCGACCGGTGAGTTCCTGTGGGCCACGCCCTTCCCCTATGATACGCCCAACTTCATCCTCTCACGCATTGACGTCGAGACCGGAAAGACTCACATCAATTGGGATCAGGTTACTAAGGCCGAGGGTGATGTCCATCTCATTTGTTACAGCAACACGCGCGGTTACTGGCCTATGTCATACCATCCCGGCAACCAGTCACTCTACATTCCCTATCACGATGACTGCGCCGAGAAGACCGGCAACATGGGCAGCCTCAACGGCGCGCTCTCGAAACTCGGCCACCGGCCCGGCGCGGACCCCAACAAGTTTTTCGGCATCGCCAAAGTGAATGTGTCGACGGGGAAGATCACGCGCTTCTATGAGTCGCGCATCGGCAGCAACGGCGCGCTGCTTGCCACCGCGGGCAACCTGCTGTTCTCGGGCGACCTCAACCGCCGCCTGCGCGCCTTCGACGCCGACTCGGGCAAAGTGTTGTGGGAGTCCATCGTCGGCGGCATCGTGCAGAACAGCACCATCACCTATGCTGTGAACGGCAAGCAATACGTGGCCATCCTTACCGGCGACGGCGTCTCGCACACCTCCGGCCCGCTGGGCATGACGCCTGACATCAAGCCGCCGCGCGGCCACAACGCCATCTACGTCTTTGCGCTCCCGTAAGTCATCGGAATACCCGCCGATGCCTACCGCTTCGTAGTAAACTAAAACCGTACCTCGTGCCAGGCCTCGGCAGAATTGCTTTGGCGGAATTGAGGATGTGAGATGCGGGTGAATGATAAAGTACTTTACGCGATGGCGCTCCTGCTCGCGCTGGCAGCGCCCGTGGCGCGGGCGCAGAGCAACGGCGTATCGCTCGGCAACGTTTCCGCCGGAGTGAAGTCCAATGTCATTGTCCCGCTGATGCTCGATCTGGAGTCTGAAGACGTGCGCGTCGGTAGTATCACCGCCACCGTCGGTTATAGCCCAACTATAGTTACATTCGATCGCGCCGAGAAGGGCTTCTTACTGGATGGAGTAAGTGGTAAATTCAAGGCGACCGCGAAAGTGAGTGGCGAGAAATCCGAGATACAAGTTGAGATATTCACCGAGGGCGAGCCGCGCAAACCATTACGCAAGGGACTCACTCTCTCACTCATCTTCAAGATCAACGACTCCGCCACGCTGAACACCAAGATGCCGCTAACTCTTTCAAACGTCCAGGCACTCACGCTCGATCCAGAGCCCAAACCCGTCCAGCCGCTCGCCGTAACCGCGGGCATGATTGAAGTCCTTTCGCCCGAGAATGTCCCTTTCGTTTCCTGCTTTTTCTTCACCCACTAAATCATCGGAACATTCCAGCCAGCCTAAAGTATCCACTTTCACAGTTATTGCCGCACTGCCCAGATTCCGGGGTTGGGGAATTGGGGTTGGAGGTTCGGGAAAACCAAATCCAAAAATCACACTTCTGCCCCTTGTTTACCCCTTGCCTAATTCCAATTCGGCCCCAATCTGCCGCCAATTATTCCAAACTATCCAGATCGCCCAAACCCGCAGTTCTGCCGCCTTGCCAAATTCACCAACATTGCGGAATTTCCGGTTTTGCCGGTCGTCGCGAAACGGTGTTGCGTGACAGTGCCGCGCGCGTCAGCAAGCGGACACGCCCGCGCGGGCACCATGCTTAACGTCACAACACGACATGAATTCAGGCGCTGGTTTTTCAAATCGGGCATCTTGCCCAGCCGACCGTGTCCGCTCACTCACGCGCGCGGCTCTGTCACGACGCGCGCCCTAGTCGCCGCCGCCACCGGACCATTCGGGTTTGTAGGGGCCCCAGGGCTCGTAGCCTGGCTCGTAGCGGAACCCGGCGGGCTCCATGTTTAATGCCTTGGCGTAGGGCGCGTCGAGGAACACGATGTTGCCGCCCACCACGGTCATCTGCGGTTTGATCTTCGGGATATCGGCGATGGGAATCGTCAGATAGTCCTTGTCTAGCACCACGAAGTCGGCGAGCTTGCCCACTTCGAGCGTGCCGAGGTCTTTCTCCTTCATCACGTACTCGCTGGCCCAGTTGGTCCACATCTTCAGCACCACAACGCGGTCGAGCGCTTCCTTCGGCAGGACTTTCTTGCCGTCGTTGACTTCGCGCGTCATCAGCAGTTGCCAGACGTAGCCGACGTTGGTGTAGCGCTCCATCTGTCCGACAACCTTCACGCCTTGATCCAGCCACGACTTCACTGGCTCGATGAACGCCTCGACCTCCGGGCCGTAGTCGGCAACATAATCATCGCGGCGCCACATGCGCGGCGGATGCACGCTGACGGTGATGCCCAGCCGCTTCAATCCGGCGATGACGTCGGGCTTGTTGCCCAGCGCCTCGGCGTGCTCGATGGTCAGCCGTCGCGCGCGCATCTCTTCGACTGTCGTGCCCGTGTCCTTCATGGACTGCTCGACCATGTTGATGAAAATGCGCGCGCCGTGGCTGGCCACGCCGTGAATTCCAGCGAGCCGCCATCCGGCGTCGAGCGCGTTCTTCAGCGTGTCGTAGTAGAGCATCCCCGGCGCGGGGCACATCTCGCGCCGCTTGATCACCGCGGGCGCGGGCATATCCGGACCGAGGCAGCCTTGCGGGAAACTCGAATCCCACAGCTCGCTGGCCACGCCGTTGATCCACAGATAATCATTGCCGAGGTTGGTCAGGTTACCGGTCATCTGATACGCCTGGCGCACCGTCTTCTGATCGCGCGGGCGGCGATGGCCTTCCATCAGCAGCGCGAAGCGAATAGGCATGCGGTTCTCGCGATTGAGCATGGCGTAAGTGTCCATCAGTCGCGGATGCGTGAGCCGTGAGCTGAACGTGGTCAGGCCATGCGCGGCGGCCTTCTCAAGCGTGCGCCGCATCATGTCGGCGATCAGCGTGGTGGGCGTCTTCTCCCAGAAGATTTCCCATTGCAGTGCGACCTGCCCCTCGACGCCAATCACGCCCTTGGTTCCGGCGTTGGGCACATCGGGCAGCGTCGATTCGTAGTAGTCGTTCAGATCGGGGAAGTAAGTCTCCATCAGCTTCCACGCCGTCGAATTGATGGTAGCGCGGCTGGCCACCTGCACGATCACGGGATTGCTGGGCGCGATGCGGTCCAGGCGCTCGCGCGGCTCGAAGTCGCCGAGCGTAACCCAACTGAACACCCGCGAGGCATCGATGCCGTTCTCTTCGCTGGGGCGGATGCCGACGCGCACCCACTCGCCGGGCTTGGATTTCGAGATGCCGTCCTTGATGGCGTTCTCGACTTTCAGCCTCGTGGACTCCATGTCCTTGCCCGCCTCGACGCCGATGGAAATTCCCGGCGACTGAATGCCCATCTCGGCCGCGATGCGCGCGTCGCCGAAGATGTGTACATGGCTCTCGACGATGCCGGGAATCACCGTCTGACCCTTCAGGTCAAATACCTTGGTCTCGGCATTGGCCATGGTGCGGATGCGCTCACTGGTGCCTAGCGCCTGCAGGCGGTTGTTCTTCACCGCGATGGCTTCGTAAATCCTGCCGGGGTTCTGGTTGTACCCGGCGTCGTCCACGCTGATGACCTTGCCGTTCACGTAGATCGAATCCGCGTAGCCCTGCTTGGACACTTCTGTCGGCAGCGTCTGCGCCGATAGCCTAATCGTCAGCCATCCCGCGCTCATCACCATCACCAGCGCCGCGCTCTGCGTCACTCTCCCCGTCACGCTTAACGCCACGCTCAACAAACCAAATCGTTTCATCATTTCTCCTTCATGGCTTCGCGCCGCATTCGCTCCAAATCTACGGATGCCGCGCGCTCGATCTAAATTTTCCTGTTCGGGCCGGATGGGAATCGATCCCGCAGGTCCAGCCGGACCATTATACGCCCGTGGACTCGATTGGAAATTACTTCTTCAGCAGGTTGAAGGCGTGCGTCCAGTTGGTTGCGCAGGAAGTCCGACGGCATCACCGGGTGCGCAGCAGCTCAATGCCGCGCGCCGCAATTGCGGAGCAAAATGACAACCAGTTCGTGTTATTCTGCGGCGGAAATATTAGCCCCGCAAGGGGTGGTGAGAAAGTAGCCTCGGGCGCAAGCCCCGGAGTTTTCGTCACACCAACAATACGCGAGCCCCGTTCGGGGCGAAAGAATCTCCGGCAGCTTACTTGGCGGCGTCAGCCGTCGGAGGCCAGGTGGCGTC
This sequence comes from Acidobacteriota bacterium, assembly GCA_009691245.1. Lineage (NCBI taxonomy): Bacteria > Pseudomonadati > Acidobacteriota > Acidobacteriota bacterium. Next base: position 34,944 of record SHUM01000018.1, read on the forward strand.
CAGATACGCGAGATAGGCGGCAATCAACTTGTAGGTGTCGTAGTAGCTGTCCATCTCTATCTTGTCCAGCGTGTCTTTCGAGGTGTGCAGAATGGGCAAGGTCTCGGAAGTGATGGAATGAATGTCGATCACGGGGATTTTGGCCTCGAGGAAGGGGCGGCTGTCCGAGTCGCCGATCTCCTCGACGTCCATCCTTCGCAGCGGCAGTTGCAGATACTCCGCGATGCTGATCAGGCTGTTCAGAAAATTCTTGTCGGCGCGGCTGGCCCACACCTTGCTGGGCGTCAGTCCCACGGAGTCCACGTTGATCATGGCCACAATCTCGGCCCGCTGCTGCTTACTCAACTGCCGCACGTAATCCTTGGAACCGTACAGCCCGGCCTCTTCCTCGGAAAATCCAATGAAGCGGAAGGTGTGCCTGCGTTTCTGCCCGGCCAACGACTTGTAGAAGCTGGAGAGTAGCGCAGCGCCGCTCCAGTTGTCCGCCGCCCCGTCGCCCGCCTTGGCCTTGTCAAAGTGCGCTCCAACGACAATCACCTTGCCGTCTTCGCCGGGCAGCTCGCAGATAACATTCGGTATCTTCGACCGCTTGATTTTCTGCAGCGTGAGACTCGGACCAGCGCACTGCTCCTGCTCGAAGAGCGTCTGGATCGTCGCAGCGCGGTCTTCATTTTTCTGGGGGAGCAACTTCAGCCGCGTCTCAATCAGATCGCGCGCTACGACGGAATACTGGACGCTCTGCGCCAGCAACGGCGCCGCGCCGCCAAACAACAAGATACAGACGAGCATTCGCAGGATGGTCATCGTCACGGGAAGCGTTCACTTTCTGCGGAAGGCGTTGCGCAGCAGTTTGCCAGTAACGTAGAAGAATGGCGAAGCAATGAAGGTTGCGACGAGCAGGCCCACTGGCCCACCACGATCTTCTGTGCCCCATCCAACTGCGTCGTAAATGGCCGCGGCGTAGGTTAGCGGGATACCGCTAACGAAAATCAAGCCCAGCCTGTGCGCGAGCGATACGTCTGGAGAACCCTTCCAGAGAAAGTAATTGAATGAAAGTCCATTGCGCAAGATGTCAGAAAACAGAATGTTGTGCTGGCGCGCCTCGGCGTTGCGGACAAATTCTGGTTTCTTTTCTTGTTCCTCGACCATGCTGGCAGCCTCAGACAGAAATATTCCAGCCCGCGGAATATCCCTTATATCGCCTTCGTCAGCAGGACTTCGTTAATCAAGGTTTGATACCCGCAGCCCTGCTTCTTCGCTTCGCGTTTCGCCCACTGCAGGACTTCCGGGTGCAGCCGGATGGACGTGGGAATGAACTTCTCTTCATCTGGCTTCGCCGGACGCCCTCGCACAACCCGCTTCTTGCCAGTCTCCTTCTCGATGGCCCGGCGAGCCGCGCGGACCTCTCCTGCGGAAATTCTGCGCGCCCTTTCAAATGGGAAATCTCTTGAACTCTTCATACAGTTTCCTCTCGCGCCGGTTGGCTCGCCGCGCACTAATGATCCGATATACTTGGCGCTCAAATCGGCGGACAAAAACAACCACTAGCACACCATCATCGGATTCACCGATGATCCATTCGCGCTCCTCTTCCGCGGAATGTTTCGAGTCAGGCGCGATCAGCGCATACGGGTCGTCGAAAACCGAAATCGCCGCCAGGAAGGTGATGCGGTGCTTCTTGGCGCTACTATCGGCCTTCTCCAAATCTCAATCGAATTTCATATTCAGTATATACTGATATTATTTAATGGTCTAGCATTATCGTGCTGAACCCAACAGCCTCACCTACACGTTCTTGGTGCGCTGTGCGGCTAGCGAATATTGCGGATACCAGCTTGCGCCGGCGCCGGTGCCGGTGGTCTTCACGCGGACATCGAGCAGATAGGGACGGCCGTCCTTCATGGTCTTGAAGGCTTTCAGGATGGCGGGGCGCAGGTCGGTGGTGTTGCGCACCGTCTCGCTGGGGACGTTGTAGCTGGCGGCGAGGCCCTTGAAGTCCACGTCGGGGTTGCCGAGGTGGGAGATGTAATCGCGTCCGGCCTTGCCCGCCGCGGTGTCGCGCGCCATGATACGCCAGCGCGTGGCCTCGTAGCTGCCGTTGTTGAGGATTACCACGAGCAGGGGAATCGAGTAGCGCGAGAGCGTCCACAGCACGTCGGTCTGGCCAAAGAGGAACCCGCCGTCGCCCTGGATGGAGATCACCTGACGATCCGGCAGCGCGAGCTTCACGCCCGCCGCCGCGCCCACGCCCCAGCCGAGAGCCTGTCCACGCGTGCGGCCAATCTTCCAGCGCGCGTCGGGAGCGAAGTTGAAGAAGCTCGAGAAGCGCCCGTCGTCGCCCAGCTCGGGGACGATCACCGCGTCCGGCTCGGCGAGCTGTTCGAGTTCAGCCATCAGCCGGTACCACGGTATCGGCGAGCCTTCCGCCTTGCGCGCCATGTCCAGACGCGCCTTGCGCGTGCTCGCCGTGAACTTGCTGATCTCTGCGCGCCGCGTCGCAGCCTTGGCTTCGATCTGCGCGGGCGTGGCCAGACTCTTCACCGCTTCGATCAACTGCTTGGCGATCACGTCGAGATTGCCGAGCAGCGCGGCATCGAGCGGCGTGTTGCGGCCGATCGCTTCCGGATCCGTCGTCGCATGGATCATGGTGGTTCCACGCGCGCCGCCTAGTCCACCGGGAAACGCCGGCAGGCCGATGTTCAGGACGCAATCCACCTTCTTCGGGAAGCGCAGGCGGTCCGGCTCACCGATGCACAGCGGATGCGCGCTGGGGAAATCCATGCCGTAGCCGCGACCCAGCAGCACGGGCATGCCGAGCATTTCGGCGAGCTTTACCAGCGACCCTTGCGCACCGCACTGCGTTACTTCAAATCCGGTTACCAGCAGCGGCGAAGTGGAATCGAGCAGCAGCTTGGCCGCCGCCTCGACATCCTTCTCGCCCGCCGCAAGCTGCATGGGAATGTCAAAGGCCTTGCCGGTAAAAATGGTGGCGCGCAGCTTCTCGCGATAAAACAGATTGCGCGGGATGCGCACATAGGCGGGGCCATAGGGCATCACGCTGGCGATCTTGGTGGCGTTGCGCGCGATCTCGGCGATGCGCGCGGCTTCATGAAGCACCCAGCGCCATTTGGTATAGGGGCGCACCGACTCGATCCACTCGTCAAGGTCCTCGCCGCCGTCGCGGCCTTCGCTGCCCGTATCGGCGTGATCGCTGAACAAGACCACGGGCGTGCGGTCCTTCATGGCGTTGTACATGTTCGACGACGCATTCATCATGCCCACACGGCTGAACATGCCGAAGGCGGGCTTGCGCGTGGCCTTGGCGTAGCCGTCGGCGATGGCGACAACCTGCCCTTCATGCGTGGCCTGTATGAGCTGAATCTGCGGACGCGTTACCAGCGCATCGCACACCGGGCCGATCCCCGAACCGTTCGAGACGAAGAAATATTTTGTGCCGGTCTCGATGAGTTGCTCGGTGAGAATTTCACCGCAGGTCCCTTCCATCACGCGGGACATCGACGCCGATGCCGCGGTTGCCGCCGCACCCTGGGTAAACGGTGCCACGGACTGTAACGCCGCGCGCGCCGCCGCCGCCGTGTATCCCGCCGACACCATCGCGCCAACAAAGCCGCGCCGCGTCAGTTGCGCATTCATCAAGTCACGCACGAGTTCCCGCATGATTACCCCTCCCTACATTTCTACCAATTCCAAATGTTGTCATCCTAAGCGCAGCGAAGGATCTGCTTTTCGCTTTTCCTGACCATCCCGAACAACAGGTTCTTCGCTCCGCTCAGAATGACAGTTCCATAGGGTTCTGTGAAAAATCACTGTTCTCACTTCGCCGCACTTCGGCGCATTGTTGCTGAAACGTTTGCCGCGTTCAATTTCGGCGCCTTCTCCTCATTTTGCGCGCCCTTGTCCAGCGGCTTGTCTGGTCCAAAGTACTTCGACAGATACTCTATGACCATCTCGCGTTCGCCCTCCAACAGCGGCGCGCCGCGGCTCACCATATCCTGCACCGTCTCGGTCCACTCGGCCTTCGTCCGCCGCATAGTGGCGATCACTTCTGTGTCATGGCAGACCGAGCAGGCTTCCTGAACAATCTGCTTGCCGGGGCCGTCAGGAAATCCCTGGGCCTGCCCGGGCGGCGCGAACAACGCGCCCGCGAAAAATAAGATCATCATGGAACCGCTGATGGTGGTGATGGCTGTGGACATGGAGAAATCTCCTGAATTATCGGATGGGCGGAGTATAGACACCCATTGGCGTTGAGTCAAGCGACATTGCACGCGTGCCAGTGCCGCGGCCATCAGGAAGCGGGCCGACGGAGCAGCCACGCTGGATCAACTTGGCATTGACGTCCTCGAGCGGGGCCCGATTGCTCATGCGCGCGGCACCCTCACGCCCGCCGGGAATTCGTGCTAGACTCGCATCCATTGCGCGCCCTTAATAGGAGGTTCCATGCAGCAAACTTCAGGCAAGCACACCCCCGCCCACCACCAGTCGTGGATCGCAGTCGCGATCTCGCTGGCTATCGCGGCGGCAATCATCATCACCAGCGCCCGCGTGCCCTCGCCCGCTTCGGCAAAGGCGCGCAACAGCGCCCAGCCACGGCTCATTTCCATCGAGCCGCTGCCGGAGATGGCCGCCGCCGGAGATGGCGCGATGTGCCAGTTCGAGCCGGTGAGCGCCAGGAGTACGTTCGCTGCCGCGATGGCCCTGCAGGCGGGCGCACCAACAGCCGACGCAGCCCGCGTCAGCAAGGACATTGACCGCGCTCCGGCGCGCACCATCAAGGATCCCAACCCGGCCTTCAGCGCCATCGCCGTCGAGCCGGAGAGCGGAATGCTGGTGGTTACCGACGAGAACCTATTCCGTGTGCTGGAATACAACCGCACCGAAAACACGCCGCCGACGGCGCGGCTGAGCGAGCCCAAGCGCGTCATCGGCGGCAACCTCACCAAGGCCGAGATGATGTGCGGCGTCTATATTGACCCCAAGACGCTCGACACCTACATCATCAATAACGACACGCAGGACTGGCTGGTGGTGTTCTCGAAGAACGCGCGCGGCAACGTGAAGCCCGACCGCGAGCTGGCCGTGCCGCACGGGACATTTGGAATTTCCGTCGACGAGAGCCGCGAGGAGATGTACCTTACCGTGCAGCACTCGAACTCGGTGATCGTCTACCCGAAGTACGCCAAGGGCGAGGACAAGCCGCTGCGCGAGATCATCGGCAACAACACGGGTCTCGAGGATCCGCACGGCGTGGCGGCGGACACCAGGCGCAACCTGCTGTTCGTGAGCAATCACGGCAGCGTCATCGCCACCGAGCCGCCCGCGCGCATGGGCGGCCGGCCGCGCGAGATTGTCGGATCAGGCCGCTTCGAGCAGCCGTCGATCACCATTTTCAATCTGGACGGCGATGGCAACGTAAAGCCGCTGCGCATCATCGAAGGAGCGAAAACGCAACTGAACTGGCCGATGCAGATCGTCGTCGATGTGGAGCGCGGCGAACTGTTCGTGGCCAATGACATGGATCACTCGGTGCTGGTCTTCGGCGTGGATGACACGGGCGACGTCGCGCCGCGGCGCATCATTCGCGGGCCGCGTACCGGGCTGCGCAATCCGGTGGGCATCACGCTGGACCCCAAGAATCAGGAGCTGCTGGTGGCCAGCATGGGCAACCATCGCGCGCTGGTGTTCCCGCTGAACGCCACCGGCGATGTGGCGCCCAAGCGCATGATCCGCGGCGGGCCGGCCGATGAGAAAGGGCTCATGATCGGCAATCCCGGCGGCGTCGGCTATGACACCAAACGCCAGCAGATACTGGTGCCCAACTGAGTGGCGCATCCGCAGATTGCGATCTTCGCCAGGATGGCGAAGGGTGGAGACCAGCCAGTGCGAAACCTTGCCGGCCAGGCCACCAAACTCAGCCGCACCATGCATGACATCCGCTACGACTCGGTAAACGATGAAATTCTGGTGACCAATCCGTTCGCGCAAGCCATCATCACTTTCCGCGGCGACGCCGACGGCAACGCTACGCCCCTGCGCATCATTCAAGGTCCGAAAACTCAGCTTGGCGGCGTGGACCGGCTCGACGTGGACGTGGTCAACAACGAAATTCTGGTGCCCGACGGCGACCGCATCCTGGTCTATCCGCGCGCGGCCAACGGCGACGTTGCGCCGCTGCGCATCATCGAAGGCGCGAACACGCAGCTGCGCAGCGCGACCACGCTCTCCGTGGACCCCGTCCACAACCTGCTCGCGGTGGGCTTGAACAAGGCCGGCCGAGCCATCACCATGAACGCCGACGGCACGATGAGCGCGCAATCCGCCGACGCCGACGGCGCGCTGATGGTGTTCAATCGCCTGGATAAAGGAAACGTGGCGCCGCGTACGCTGGTGCGCGGGCCGAAGTCCGGCATCGTGCGCATCACCCAGATGGCTGTTTATTCGCCGCGCAAATTCATGATTGCCACGCAGCCCGGCGAGATCACCGTGATGGAGCCGGAAGAGGCGTTCGTCGGCGTGTGGAGCCTCGACGACAACGGCAACGTCCCGCCGCTCTACCGCATCGGCGTGGGCCCAAAGACCACCATGAAGAAACCGCGCGGCGTGGTTCTCAATCCCAGGAACAAAGAGATGATCATCGCCGACATGCGCCTGAACGCCGTGCTGACCTTCTCCTTCCCGGAGATTTTCTGAGGATTTATCGCTTCAGTGCGACTGGCAGAAATGCTTCCTCTATTGAGTCAGGAAATGGTTAACACAGCAAGGGGTTGTAGTTTGTGCTGCTAATGCGATACTAATGGACCAGCGTTGGGGCATCAGCAGAGGGGCTGGCATTGAACTGCTCGCGCTCAATTCTGAGTATCCCTCTACTGCTATTGGGATGTGCTGCTCCAGCGCTAGTTATAGCACCCCTTGCAAATCAAAAGATCGTCTTAGATGGTTCGACTGCCGGCTGCTTCTTTTACAAGGCCGACGATTCTGTGCGCCAACATATATTTCAATCTGATGGCGGTCCGGCATGGATGAACTTAGCCCACGCTGATATGTCGCTGCCGAATCAAGGCAATGAGGTTCGCGACCATCGAACTGTTATGCGGTATGAGGGGGACGGTTATTCTGCAACTGTAGAGGTGGAAGGTAAATTGGCTTGCCCTGAATGTACTTGGCAGCTAATGAGGGGCACAATTACGGTCTATCGTGCGCGCGATTCTTCCAAAACTGTCCTGGACGTGGAAGGCGAGTGTGGGTCTTAGGCAATTTCCACGGTCTCACAACTAGGACTTCTCTTAATCCCGGCCCAAACCAGTTCCTTGACCACCGGGCCGCCGCTCAACCCGGCCCAGCTGCCACGAGATCCGTGGTGAGCCCCGCAAGGGGCGGCCAGAACGTAGCCCGGGGCGTAAGCCCCGGGTCTCCTGTTCCCTATAAGCACGTGAGCCCCGTAAGGGGCGAAAGAACTCCATCTATCCCCAAATATATCGCTCGTCGTAATCGATGCGATGCTTCTTCAGGAATTGCAGATATTCCTCCTGAAAGGTCATGCGGCGATGATGCTCTTCTTGCCCGGCGATGTACTTCATCACCGCTGTTGCATTCGATTGGCTCACGCTGAATGCGGAATAGGCCGTCTGCCACGCGAATGATTTACTCGGTGCGTGATGCCGGGCGACCCAGCGCGTGGAGTTGGCCTTCAGAGTGCGCACCAACTCCGCCACTGATCTTGATGGATGCAGGGAAACCAGCAGATGAACATGGTCCGCCGCGCCGTTCACCGCCCGCGCCTTGCATTCCAATTCACGGCAAATTCCGCCAAGGTAGGCGTGCAGATCGCCGCGCCAGTTGGGATGGATGAGCGGAAGGCGTTCGCGCGTGCTGAATATGATATGCGTGAGCAGACTCGTGTACGTGTGCGGCATCGTTTTCTATCGCCCCTAACGGGGCTCGGTTGACGTGGTGATTCATTACCCGGGGCTCACGCCCCGGGCTACGTTCTCCTCGCCCCTTACGGGGCTCCGACAACGGCGAGCGGAACTGTTATACCCTTACGGATTGGGCACTTCACCACTCACTACTCACCGCGCGACCGGCACGCTCGCGCACACCTGCTCCATGGCGGCGACGGCGCGCAGGCAACCGGCGCGGTCTACGTCGCAGTGGGTTACGGCGCGGATGGTGGTGGGCGTCATGGCGTGAACCTTCACGTTGTGCGCGGCGAGTTGGTCGGCAATCTGCTGTGAGGTCTGGCCGGTGCCGCGGACGTCGAACACCACAATGTTGGTCTGCACTTTCTTCGGGTCGAGCGCGATGCCGGGAATCGCGGCCAGCCCCTCGGCGAGCACGCGGGCGTTCTCGTGATCTTCCTGCAGGCGCTTGGGCGACTGCTCGAGCGCGATCAGCCCCGCCGCCGCCAGCACGCCCGCCTGGCGCATCCCGCCGCCGAGAATCTTGCGGTTGATGCGCGCCTGCGCGATGTATTCCGCCGTGCCCATCAGCAGCGAACCCACCGGCGCGCCCAGTCCCTTCGACACGCAGAACGTTACGGAGTCAAACTTGCGCGTGATCTCCGCCACCGGCCGGCCCAGCGCCACCGCCGCGTTGAAGATGCGCGCGCCGTCCAGATGCACGGTTAACCCAGCCTCGTGCGCGCCGTCGCAAATCTCCTCGACATCCTTCGTCGGCGTGACCACGCCGCCAGCCACGTTGTGAGTATTCTCGATCGACACCATGCCGGTCTGCGCCATGTAGCGTCCCTTGGGACGAATCGCTTCCTTCACCAGCTTCCAATTCAAGAGGCCGTCGTCGGTCTTCACGCCGCGCGCTGCGCATCCGGCCACCGCCGAGATCGAGGCCATCTCAAAGCTGAAGATATGCGCGCGCTCCTCGCAGATCACCTCGCTGCCGCGCCGCGCCAGCGTCATCACGGCAATCGTATTGGCCATTGACCCGGAGGGCACGAACATCCCCGCCTCGCGCCCGAACATCTCCGCCGCGCGCGCCTCCAGCCGGTTCAGCGTGGGGTCTTCGCTATAGACATCGTCGCCCACCTCGGCCTCGGCCATGGCGCGGCGCATCTCCGGCGTGGGCTTGGTAACCGTGTCACTGCGCAGATCGACAATGGCCTGCATATCCTATTTCCTCCTACTCTTACTCACCCGCCTCAGGCTCACACTCCTCAGGGCTGTCATTCTGAGCGCAGCGAAGAACCTGCTTTTGGTTTTTCTATACCATCTCGGAAAGCATATCCTTCGCTACGCCCAGGATGACAGCCCTGAAAAATGTTAAGCCAAATTGCTAACCAGGCGGCAGGCCGGTGAGGCGCAGGCCGGCGTGGGGGACTTTGTAGCTGCGGTTGATGCTGATGAGCAGCGCGGTGAGGCTCTCGACGATGCGAGCCGACTCGAGCGCGCCGGCGTCAATGGGGCGCAGGCCGGCGATCAGGCGGATGAGCGGGAACAGGCGGTCTTTCGCCGCCGCGTCATCGCCGCAGACCAGCACGTCGCAGTCGAGCGGATGCGCCAGGTCCGCCAGGGCTACCGCCGAGACGTTGTGGAATGCGGCCAGCACGGGAGTTGTCGCTGGGATAACTTCGCGGGCCTGCTCCGCGGCGGAACCTTGCCAGACTCCCAACATACGTGTGGGCTTGCCGCCGATGGTGGCGGCGAGCGGCACGGTGGCGTCCACCACGAACGCTCCAGCGCTGAGAGATCCTTTGATTTCACGCAGCGTCGCAGCCTGCGCGGGAAACGGTACGGCGATCACCACAACCGTCGCGCCCGCAGCGGCCTCCGGGTTGGCCATTCCGTTCACGGTTACCACGCCTTTCGCCGCCCCCCGCACCTTGAGGCGGACATCGTCAGCGGCTTGCAGGGCGCGCGCGGAGTCGCGCGACCCGATGACGGTTTCCACTCCCGCCACAGCCCAGCGGATCGCCAGACCCAATCCCAAATCACCGGTTCCGCCAATAATAGCTACTCGCTCTGCGCTCATACGTGTGCCTCTTGTTGTGTGGTTAAAGCCTGTTGTGTAGATACAGCCTGATGTGTGGTTACAGCTTGTTGTGGAATTGCAGCGGCGGCGAAGCGCCGCAACACGCGATACGATGTGGAGCGCTCCACCGGAATGCGGCCCGATGACTGCCCACAGCCTCTAATGAAATTTTGCAACTGCTCGGGAGTGGCCGCGCTGGCCTCGATCTCACCAGACGCGCTGGAAATATTTTCTTCCATCAGCGTCCCGCCGCAGTCGTTGGCGCCAGCGTCGAGGCACATCTGCGAAATCCGCCAGCCGAGCTTGGGCCAGGAGATTTGCAGATTGGGGATCGCGTTATTCAGCAGGATGCGCGACAGTGCGTGGACCGCGATGTCTTCTTCCACCGTGGCGCCGGGACGGGCCAGGCCGGTGCGGTAAAGCGCGGTCTTCTCATGGATGAAGCCGAGCGGGACGAACTCTGTGAATCCGCCATTCTGTTTCTGCATCGAGCGCAGCAGCAGCAGGTGGCGCACCCAGTCGATAGGCTGCTCGACGTGGCCGTACATCATGGTAGAAGTGGTAGGGATGCCCAGTTCGTGCGCCGTCGAGATGACTTCGATCCACTGCGCGCGCGTGAGCTTGGCGCGAGAGATGACGCCGCGCACGCGGTCATCCAAAATTTCCGCCGCCGTGCCCGGCAGGCTGCCCAGGCCCGCGTCGCGCAGCATCATTAGATAATCGCGGAGCGGCATCCCGGTGCGCTCGACGCCGTAAACTACTTCCATCGGCGAGAAGGCGTGAATGTGAATTTTCGGCACACGCGCTTTGATGGCGCGCAGAATCTGCGCGTAATAAGTTCCGTCCATCTCCGGCGGCAGGCCGCCCTGCACGCACACTTCCGTCGCGCCGAGATTCCAAGCCTGCTCGGCGCGGTCGGCCACCGTGTCGAGCGAATGCCAATAGGCATCGGGCGCGCGCTGGCTTTTTCCAAAGCAGCAGAACGTGCAGCCCACGAAACAGATGTTGGTGAAGTTGATATTGCGATTGACGACGTAGCTGACCTCGTCGCCCACCGTGCGGCGGCGCAGGCGGTCGGCCACGTCGGCCACGGCCAACAGCGCATCGCCGCGCGCCTCGGCGACGGCCAGACCCTCGGTCTCGTTCAGATCGCGGCCCTCCAGCGCGGCTTCGAGAGCACCGCGCAACGGCGCGGGCAATGTTGTCGCCAACTCACCGTACGCGCCCGGCCGCAACGCCAGCGCGACATTTCTCTTGATGGCCATAAGCAAACTCGAATCAAGTTGAACTGACTATGATACTCCCGGCGGCGCTTACTAACACACTGCAAACGCTGTCATCCTGAGCGCAGCAAAGTATCTGCTGTTGCTCTCTCAAAAGAAATCAAAAGCAGGTCCCTCGCTGCGCTCGGGATGACGACGAAACGGAGATTTATTGCCGCGCGGGAGCGTGCGGGTGATCGTGGTAATGCTGGCGTAGCAGGTCCTTGCCGTAGTCGTTGCCGTTGGGCGTGCGCACCATGGTGTGGATGTGCTCCGTGCCCGGCTGGTTGGGGTCGGCGACCAGGAAGCGCAGGCTGGCGGGGCGCTGATGGTCGAACTCGATCAGCACCACGGGGCTGTGGATGCGATAGTAAAACACGCTGCCCGCGTCGCTGCCGCCGATCCAGGCGAACCATGTGCGGTCAAGCTGCGCGCGCACTTCGGCCATCTTCGCGCGAGCGTGGCCGTCGTCCATGTTGTTGATGTAGAGCGCCGCCAGATCGAGCAGTTGCCGGCGTTGCGCGGAGGACAACTCCTTGGCGCTGACTCCGGCGTAGTCGAGGACCACGTTGTCTTTCCACGCTTCGGTGAGCAGTTCATTTCCTGTCTTCGAGACTTTCAGGATCGCCTTCTTGCGCTGATCCGCGGTCAACCCGTTAATCATGGCCAGGCCCGCGCGCTGCTCCTCCTGCAGGACGGCCGTGCCTTTGTATTTGCCTGATTTAGCGATGACCGGCTCGGAGCCGGCGAACGTCGGCGTCATCACCACTTGATCGCCGAGCACAAAATAGTTGATGACGGCGTGGTGGCCGTCGAACTGCCAGCCCCAGGGTTCATTCGCTGAAGGCTCGCCCATCACCGTGATGTGGTACTGCCACTCGCCGAACTCGGCGTGGTTGTTGTTGTTCATTTCGGCCAGCGTCTCATTGAGGCGCATGATGTCGCGCGTCTGCTTCAGTCCCTTGGCGCTCAGTCCGGCGCGCAGCAGATTGAACGCCGCGGCGCGCTGCGGCTCATTCATCTCGATAAAATTTACGCCCTGACGAACGTAGAAACTTTGATTCATCCACTTGCGCCACTCGTCGTCGTCCACGGCGAACTTCGATTTGTCGCGCTGTTGAGCACTGAGGCTGGCGAGGAAGGCCACGGCGGCGAGGCGCACCGGCCCGGTGGAGACGCCCGTCGAACGAATGGCGAACAGGCCCTGCTCGACCTTCCCATTGGTGGTGATGCCCAGGAAAGGATCGGCGAGACCAGGCACCTCGGCGGCGATCGATAAGCGTAACAGCTCGGCGGGCGGACGCGCTGCTGGAGATGTTGGCGGCGAGGACGGCGGCGCTTGCGACAGCCCGCGCGGTTGCAGCATGACGATTACCAACGCCATAGCTGACAAGCCTGCGAAGAATGCGATGCGTGACATATAGTCCTCCTGGCGAACGATTCCCATGATCTTACGCTTACCGCGACTGCATTGCCTGCCACACGCGTGGCGAAAAAAACTCAGGCCGCGTTGCGTACTCAGGATACACCGGCAGCCGCTCGCGCAGCTCCAGTCCCTTGCTGGCGGCCAACGCGCGCAGGCTCTCCACCTGCGGCCAGGGTTTCTCGGGATTGATGAAGTCCACCGTTAGCGGCGAGATGCCGCCCCAATCGTTCAGGCCGGAGTCGAGCAGCATTTCGAGATGCGCGGGACTCAGGTTCGGCGGCGCTTGGATGTTCATCCTCGGGCCGAACCCGGAGCTGAGCCCAGAGCCGAACCCGGAGCTGAAGATGATGCGCGCCAGCGCCACGATGCGCGCGAAATATTCCGGCGCGGGCGTTGGAACATCGCGCATGGGGACCTCCCGCTTCGGCACAAAATTCTGGATGATGACTTCCTGAATGTGCCCGTACTGCGCGTGAATATCGCGGAGGGTGAGGAGTGAATCGACGATGTCCGCCGGTGACTCGCCGATGCCCACGAGTATCCCGGTGGTAAACGGAATTTTTAACTCGCCGGCCTGGCGGATGGTTTGCAAACGTCGCTCGGGGCGTTTGTCGATGGCATCATCATGCGCGCCGCCGGGCGCAAATAGCGCGGGTGAAGTGGATTCCAGCATCAAGCCCAGGCTGGCGTTGGACTCGCGCAGACGCTCCAGATCAGACCGCGACATCAATCCGGGATTCGAGTGCGGCAGCAATGTGGTCTCGGCGAGCAGCAACTCGCTGATCTCGGCGACGTAGTCCAGCGTGCGCGCGTGGCCGTGTGCCGCAAGCCACTCGCGCGCCTCGGGAAACTCCGCCTCGGGGCGGTCGCCCAGACTGAGCAGCGCCTCGCGACAACCGAGCCTCTCTCCCTTGCGAGCGACATCGAGAACCTCTTCCGGCGCCATCCAATGCGCGCCCGGCTGGCCTGGATCACGGCGAAACGTGCAATAGCCGCAGCGGTCGCGGCACAGATTGGTCAGAGGCAGGAACACCTTCGGCGAGTAGGTGATTACGTTGTCCGTGCTGCGCTGCCGCAGTTCACGAGCGATCTTGGCAAGGTTCTCCCAGCCGACGGAGATGGAAGTGAGCAGGAATAAATATTCGGAAGCATGGAGAGCATCGCCTGAGAGGATGCGCGAAGCGAGGGTTCGCCACTCACTGGCGGAGAGGGCGGTGGAGGCGGGGGCAAGCGTCATGCCGTCACCCTGGAACGTGTCTCGATCAACCGGCGCAACAATTTCGATGTGCGGCCCTCGCGCTCCAATTTATTTGCGATATCTAGAAACTGCATGGCATCTTCCCGCGTGTCGATGTCCGCCGTAAGGCCGGGCGGCGCGTAGAGGCGTAGCTTCTGGTGATTCGTCTGCGTGTCTTCCAGGTGGCGGCGGCAACTGTCTGGCCCAAAGTGCGCGGTGATGGCGTCGGGCGGCGTGCGCACCAGAGCATTCGTTCCAGTTCCATCACCGCTGGGCACAACAATCACTTCATATTGGCGCGAGAGCTCCACGAGTTGCGTCAACTCGTCCGGCGATACGGCGGGCGTGTCAATGGGCACGGAGATAAGAGTCTGCACTCCCTGCTCCACGGCCCAGCGCGTGGCCTGGCGCGTGGACTCGGTGTGACTGACTTGCTCCGCTTCTTCCAGACACGTTACGGACGCCTCACGACAGCGCGCGATCACCACAGGCTCGGCGGTGATGACGATCAGCTTGCCGATGAGTTTCTCGCGGCCCTGCCAACTCAGCAACGTATCCCAGACATCTTCAAACATGGTGCGCGCCAGCAGCTCACGCTCCTCGGGCGTGAGCCAGGAGGCCAAGCGGTGCTTGGAATCCGCAAATCGTTTGACGGGCAAAAGAACCGCGATCACAGCAGAGAATCTCCGGGGAACAGAATGCCAGGCCGCAAACCTATCTGCGTACCTTTGTGTCCTCGGTGGTGCAGTACAGTCTTCACCACAGAGGACACAGAGGTCCGCAGAGTATACGGCAACAAAGACATAGGACACTGCCCGCGTCGGGTTGCTCGTTGACAGTGCGGCGCGAATCGTGCGAAGTTTCCATTCTACTCTGTCGAGCCGGTTCTGGAGGAACGTCAACATCAAATGAATTCAGGCTTCTCCATCCCCGAGAGGATCGAATTGTTCGCCGTGCCCGGACTCGGCGAGATCGCGCCGGGCGACGCGCTTGGCGCGATGGTGTGCGCGGCGATGGCGCAGGCGGGACTCAGCTTCAGCAACAGCGACGTGCTGGTGGTGGCGCAGAAGATCGTCTCCAAAGCGGAAGGCCGGTTGGTGGAGTTGGCGTCGGTTATCCCGTCGCCGTTCGCCGTATCGCTGAGCGAATCGCTGGACGCAACTCCTGCGAAAGACCCGCGCGCCATTGAAGTGGTGCTGCGCGAAAGCCGGCGCATCGTGCGCATGGATGCCGGACTGATCATCTCCGAAACGCATCAAGGCTATGTCTGCGCGAACGCGGGCGTGGACAGTTCAAACGTACCCGCCGGATTTCTCTCGCTGTTGCCTGTTGATCCGGACGCTTCGGCCAAGCGGCTGCGCGAAGAGATTCGCATGCATTCGGGACGCGACGTGGCCGTTATTATCTCGGATACATTTGGGCGCCCGTGGCGTGAGGGTCTGACGAATGTTGCGCTGGGCGTCGCGGGGCTCGCGCCGCTACAGGATTATCGAGGGCAGAAGGACGAGCAGGGCCACACGCTTTCCGCGACGGTCATCGCCACCGCGGACGAACTGGCCGCCGCCGCTGAGTTGCTGATGGGCAAGACGGCTCGCCGCCCCGCCGTGGTCATCCGTAATTTCCCCACGCAGGCAGCGCCGGGCGGCGCTGCAGGAAAAGGGTCGGATATAGTTCGCCCGCGCGAAAAAGATTTGTTTCGTTAACGAATTCACTGTGACGCGCGCGGCACTGTGGAACAACTAAACCAATATGATCACAGTTCTTGCTGGCGGCGTGGGTGCCGCGAAGTTTCTCGAAGGTCTGGCGGCAATTGTTCCGCAGGAGGAGATCACCGTCATCGTTAATACCGGTGACGACGCGATTTTCCACGGCCTCCACGTCAGTCCCGACATCGACACCATCATCTACACGCTGGCCGGACTGAACGACCGCGAGCGCGGCTGGGGGCTGCTCGACGAGACATACAGTTGCCTGCAAGAGCTGACCGCGCTGGGCGAAGAAACCTGGTTCACCCTAGGCGACCGCGACTTCGCCACGCACCTCTATCGCGCGCGGCGGCTGCGCGAGGGCGCGCTGCTCAGCGAAGTAACCAGCGAGCTCACGCAACTGCGCAACCTGAAGCTGAAGATTCTTCCCATGACCGACGACCCCGCGCCCACCGTGCTCGACACCTCGGAAGGACGGCTCGGCTTTCAGCAATATTTTGTGGGAATGGGGCAGCGGCCCGTAGTTGATGCGCTGGACCTCTCCGCCGCGCAGCAGGCCAGCCCCGCGAAAGGTGTGATTCCCGCCATCACGCGCGCCGACGCGGTGATCATCGCGCCGAGCAATCCGCTGATCAGCATCGGCCCGATCCTCGCCGTGCGGGAGGTGCGCGAGGCGCTGGTGAACACGCGGGCAAAGGTCGCGGCCATCAGCCCCATCATCGGCGGCAAGGCGCTGAAAGGCCCCGCCGACAAGATGCTCACTTCGCTCGGCTATGGGTCTTCTGCGTCCTCAGTCGCAAAACTCTACGCAGACTTCCTCGACATTTTCATTTTGGACCAGCAGGATGAGTCACTAGTAGAAGAGGTTGCACAGGCCTCGATCGATGCTTATGCGATAAACACGATCATGAATTCCGCGGAGGCTAGAAAGCAGTTAGCGCAAGCTGTGTTAGAAGCGTTGAGAGTGCCGCTGAGCTAACAGTGCCGCGCGCGTCAGCAAGCGGGCCGGTGGAACACATCCTCCCGGCATACGGATCGGTCTTGGCGTTATCTAAGCCCATTTTTATAGATACGGTTGAGGGCACTCGCACAATCAAAACAGAGCCGCGATGTTCCATCGCGGCTCTGTCACACCTATGGAGCGGGGATGTCCAGATACGCCAAGCGTTTGGCTTCGCGGCGGCCTAGCGTTACTGAATCCAGAATCAATCCGGTGGCGAGCGAAAGGAACGCGAGGAGCATCAGGCTGGCCGACAGTACCGCCGTGGGCTGGCGCGGGACCAAACCTGTCTGCGCGTAAGTGATGAACAACGGGATGGCCAGCGCAAGCGAAGTCGCGGCGGAAAATATCGCGCAACTGCCGAGCAGCGCCAGCGGGCGGACCTCCAGCAGCAGGCGCAGAATCGTCAGCAGAATGCGGAACCCGTCGTGATAAGTGCGCAGCTTGCTGGCCGAGCCGGCAGGGCGGTCCTTATACGGCGTGGCGAGCTCGGCGCAGGGCATGCGCAGCTCGAGCGCGTGAATGGTAAAGGCCGTCTCGATCTCAAAGCCGGCGACCAGCGCCGGGAACGACTTCACGAAGCGCCGCGAGAAAACGCGGTAGCCGGAGAGCATATCGGAGAAGCGGTTCTCGAACAGGCTCCCCACCAGCCCGGTGAGCAAGCGGTTGCCGAGCACGTGACCAGGGCGATAGGCTCCCTGGCTCCCTGTTACGCGCACGCCCGTTACCAAGTCGAGTTGCTGGCTGCGCAGCATTTCAACCATGCCCGGCGCGCTGGCCGCATCATACGTATCGTCTCCGTCCACCAGCACATACGCGTCCGCGTCCACGTCGGCGAACATGCGACAGACCACGTGGCCCTTGCCCTGCCGCGCCTCGACGCGCACCGTGGCTCCGGCCTGGGCGGCCCGCTCGCGGGTGCGGTCAGTGGAGTTATTGTCGTAGACATAGATGCGCGCCTCGGGCAGCGCCGCGCGGAAATCACGCACCACGGCGCCGATGGCGGCTTCTTCGTTGTAACAGGGAATCAGGACAGCGAGATTCATGGGCTGTGACCTAATCAGCGGCAATTCTTGCCGGCTCTCATCGTGAACTGATTGATGCCGTGACAGAGCCGCGACCGGAAGGGAGCGGTGGTCAAATTCCATAGCGAACTTCCTGGGACCGCTCCCTTCCGGTCGCGGCTCTGTCACGGCATGGCATCGCTAAAAATGCATGGTCTAATCTCGCCCAACTCCGCGCAGCCAGCGGCGGGCTTCCTTGAGCGCCTCCGCAACACGCGCGGGGGCGGTGGCACCGGCGACGGCGCGGCGGGCGACGCCCGCTTCCGGCGTGAGCAGGTCGAGCGCGTCTTCGGCGAACTGGTCGGAGTGGCGCTGCAAGTCGGAGAGCGAGCACTCGCTCGGCTGGGTGCCGCTGTTGGTGTTCTCGAGAACCAGCTTGCCGATGATCTGATGCGCTTGATGGAAGGGGACGCCCTTGTGCGCCAGATACTCGGCCAGGTCGGTGGCGCACAGCCAGCCGTCCGACGCCGCGCGCTTCATGGGCTTGGGATTCACCTTCACCAGCGAGACAACTTGCGCGGCCAGCACCAGGGCCATCTCCAGTTGCTCGGCGGCGTCGAAGACCGGCTCTTTGTCTTCCTGCAAATCTCGATTGTAGGTGAGCGGCAGACCCTTCACCGTGGTGGCCAGCGAGACCAGGCTGCCCAGCACGCGGCCCGTCTTGCCGCGAATCAGCTCGAGCGAGTCGGGGTTCTTCTTCTGCGGCATCAGACTGCTGCCGGTGGAAACCTCGTCGGCCATTTCGAGAAAACCGAACTCCTCCGAGGAGTAGAGAATCCAGTCTTCCGAAAGACGGCTCAGGTGGAGGAAGCAAGTAGTCGCCGTAAAAAGAAATTCGAGCGCGAAGTCGCGGTCCGACACGGCGTCCATGCTGTTGCGCGAAATGCGCGAGAAACCCAACTCACGCGCGAGCTGTTTACGATTGACGGCGAAGCCGCTGCCCGCCAGCGCGCCGCTGCCGAGCGGCAGCACGTCGGCTGCATCGTAACAGTTTTCCAGCCGCTCATAGTCGCGCCGGAACATCTCAAAGTAGGCCAGCAGAGTGTGCGAGAACAGTACGGGCTGCGCCCGACGCAGGTGCGTATAGCCAGGAAGAATTACAGAGATGTGCGCGGCCGCGGCGCCCGCCAGCGCGTCGAGCATACTGCGCAAAGCGGCCTGCTGGGTGCGAATGGCTTGCTTGATCCAGATGCGGAAGTCCAACGCAACTTGCTCATTGCGGCTGCGTCCGGTGTGAAGCTTATCGGCCAGCGGGCCGATCTGCGCGCGCAGCTTCGCGAGTATAAACGTGTGTACATCTTCTTCGCCGGCCCCGGCGAAGTAGTCCGCGCCCTGGCTTCCCATTTCCGTGGCCAATTCCGTAGCCAGCGATTGGAGCGCTTTCGCCGCGCGGCGCGCCTCGGTGCGCGAGAGAATGCCGGCACGCTCCAGCGCACGCGCATACGCCAGCGTGCCCACCACGTCCGCGTGGGCCAGCCGGTAATCGAAGCGCAGGGAGAATGAAAAGGCCTCCAGCGCTTTACTAGCGGCCTTCTCAAATCGGCCACCCCAAAGCTGATAGGGTTGAGTGGCGGATGTTGGCTGTGATTTCTTCATTCGCTTTTGACCGATCCGCCTTCGCGAGCTAGGAGCAGCCACAGCAGGGCTTTCTGTGCGTGCAGCCGGTTTTCTGCTTGATCAAACACGACGGAGCGCGGCGACTCGATCACCGCTTCGGTTACTTCCTCACCACGATGCGCGGGGAGGCAGTGCAGGAAAACCGCGTCGGGCCGAGCCAGCGAGAATAACTCCTCGTTAACTTGATAGGGGGCAAAGAGCTGACGGCGCTGCTCGGCTTCGTGCTCGGCGCCCATGCTGGTCCACACGTCCGTGTAGAGGACATGCGCGCCCTGGGCCGCCGCGCGTGGATCGTTAGACACGGTTACACTGCCGCCGGTCTGGGCAGCAAACGACGCAGCCACGCGCACGATTTCGGCATCCGGCTCATATCCTTCGGGTGTGGCCACGGAGATGTGCATGCCCAGCTTCGCCCCAGTAATCAGGAGCGAATGAGCCACATTGTTCCCGTCTCCAATGTAGGCGAGGCGCACCTGGTCCAGCTTTCCAAACACACCTTGGACAGTGAGCATATCCGCCAGAGCCTGGCAAGGATGCACACGATCCGATAACGCATTGATGACTGGAATCCGTGCCCAGGTAGCCAACTGTTCGACGGTCGTGTGCCGAAACACACGCGCCGCGATAGCATGCACCCAACGATCAAGATTACGCGCAACATCGGCAATCGGCTCGCGCTGGCCGATCTGTTCGCCGCGCAGGTCCATGAACAACGAGGTTCCTCCGAGGCTTTGCATAGCCACCTCGAAGGTCACACGAGTACGCAGGCTCGGCTTCTCAAACAGCAGGATCAAAACCCTGCCGGAGAGAGACTGCCGGTAGCCGTCTGGGCTGTTCCGTATCCGAGCTGCGCAATCGAGGACAGTTTTAGTGTCCTCAATGGTCAGATCGCCGTCAAAGACCAGATCGGAAGCAGAAATTGGCACAGATTGCTGGTTGTGAATCCCCGTTAAAGACATCCCAACCTCCACGGAGCAAATGTATAATTATACAATCATGTGAATAATTACACATTGCGACGCAGACTGTCAAGCACCTATGGCCACGGCCAAAACCCATGACTTAAGATGGCTCGCTGCGGCAGGAACAGCGCACCTCCCAATGCGCCTACAGGCACTATATGTGCCGTAGGCGCAGCGCGGCGCGCTGTACTGCTTCGGAGGATGCCTTCAATTTCCGGCGGGCGGAAAGTTTATTTCTTCTTGCCGACGGGGGCAATCGCGTCCTTTGCGGCTTTGGCCACGCGGAACTTGACCACGGTCTTGGCGGCAATCTTAATTGCTTCGCCAGTCGCCGGGTTGCGTCCCATGCGAGCCTTGCGGGCGGCCTTCACCAAACGTCCGATGCCAGGAAGAACAAAAACACCGTTCTTCTTAGTCTCGGCGATTGCCGTCTTGGCAATCTCGTCGAGGAATGTGCGCGCCACCTTGTTATTGGTTTCACACTGCTCGGCGAGGTGCCGAACCAATTGAGCTTGAGTCATTCTTGCTGCTGCCATAGGCCTCCTTGTAAGAATAAAAAATCCGGTTCAGTATACAACGCAATCGCTGTGTTTTAAGCGAGTTTTTTAATTTTCATGAAAACTATATTTAAAAAACAAATTTTCTGACCCGCGAGAACCATTGTTTGTAGCACGCGATGTTCCTGGTTGGATACGTTATTACCGACCCATATTTCGCGAGCGCAGTAGCCCATTCCCGACGGATGACATACAATGCTGCTTTTGCAGCTTCCCATCGTACACCAACGTCGAGCGCAAAACCATGATGGATCGAAATCGTGCGATCACCAACCCGGTTTGGTCTGCGGAACTCAAGGCTGCTTGGGAATCGGTTCCCCTTGCTGCCGGGCGCTGGAATGCTGCGGGCTCCCCATATCTCTGGATCGTTGTCATTCTCGTCGTCGCGCTTACTCGCTGGCCAGCAATCAGTCCACAATTATACTCCTTTGACTCGGTCAATCTAGCATTGGCATTGAATGAATTTAATCCCACACTGAATCAACCGCAGCCTCCGGGGTATCCGGTCTTCGTTTTAGTTGCCAGATCCCTCTACCCATTATTGGGATCCCCGGAGAATACTTTCGCTGCCATACAGATACTGATCAGCGTATTGGCGCTGGGATTTCTTTACAAACTCACGGCGCTTTTATTTTCCGCCCGCGTCGCCTTCATTGCGTGCGCGTTGTTTTTATTCAATCCGGTTTTCTGGTACTCCGGCCTGACATCCCCGCTACGGCCCCATCTGGCGTTCTTGTCAATCTTGTTTGCCTATTTCTGTTTCCAAGCCATCGAGAACCGGCGCTGGAATTTTCTGATGGCGTCGTTCACACTGGGGCTGGCGGGCGGATTTCGTCCCGAACTCTCTTTCGTGCTTTTCCCGCTTTGGCTCTGGACTGGATGGCGGTGCGCTGATCTGCGGCTGCTCTTGCGCGGATTCGCCGTTATCGGCATCACCACCTGGCTGTGGCTGGCGAACTTGGCGGCTGCCTCCGGCGGGTTCGCCAATATGATGGCCTACTTCCAGGAATATCTGAGCACACAGACCTTCCAAACCTCTGTGCTCCAGGCCGCGCCGTTGCCCGGCTGGCGACGCATGGTTGGACGCGTGGTGATTTGGCTGAGCCTGGGAGCGCTGCCTTGGCTCTGGGCCATTCCCTATGGCTGGAAGGATCGCGCGCAACTGCTGGATCGCGTGGACCGTTTTGTTCTCATCGGGCTATGGCTCGTTCCCGCTGCCATCTTCAATATGGTGCTGCATAGCGCCGATCCGGACCATCTGCTGGCCTCGATTCCGGTCATCTGCATCATCGGAGGCCTTTGCCTGGATGCCGCGGAGAGTCGCCTGAATTGTACTTGGTGGACGACGGGGTGGACGGGCACGGCGCGCGCCCGAGCCGTTGGAGCAGTGGCCATCGCAGGTTCTCTGGCCGGGCTGTATTTTGCTTTCCCGGATGATACTTATGCAAGGACAGGATTGGCCATTTGGTTTTCCGTTGCCCTGGCCATTTTGGTTTGCTCGCCACTGAAGCCATTCGGCCGCGCGTGGCCACTGCTAACCATCGCACTGATCGGCAACATGCTGCTCTTCTTTGGAGAATTTCCGTTTCCCACGGGACCGGCCGCCGGCGGTTTCCGCGGACTAGCTTCGCTGCGGGATGCGTTCCTGGGCGGACGCTACGAAAGTTCCTACGCCCGCATTCGATGGGCTTCCGAGAGAATGGCGGATACCGCCAGAGATGTCCCACGGATCCGCGCCGCCAGCTCGCGCCCCCTGGTTTTCATCTGGTCCCGCGATGGAGAACCCTCCTGGAGAAAGGTCACTTACTATCTCCCCAAAGACAAGGTATACGTCCTGGACGAAGCGGGCGACCCGGGAAGCCCCACATCGCAGGCCGTGCTGTGGACGGCCAACAAACCGTCTGCGCGCTTTTCCGGCACGGCTCCCGTGCAACTACCCGTCCCTCGCGGTGCCCGCCTGATATGGTTCATTGCGGGCGGCAAAGTTGCGGAACTGTCTCGCACAATCCCGGTCCGGCAAGCACCCGGATTCCTCTATTCCGATGTGCCCCGCGAAATGGAACGCCTGCGTTGGGGATCGTTCGAGTTCGTTCCACAATAAGTTTCCCTCATCGCGTTCTAGAACTGAATTCGCGTAGATCCCCCTCGGTCCCTCCAGCGATCCATTGTCGCCGGAACATTAAGCTGCCACTGCCTCCCAGCGCATGTCGCTTCAGCCGGAAAGCGCTGCATTCCTCCGCGTTAACTTGACGGATGCCCGTGCTGCGCCTAAGATGAATATGCGGGGTGGAGCAGCCTGGTAGCTCGTTGGGCTCATAACCCAAAGGTCGGTGGTTCAAATCCACCCCCCGCAACCAA
>SHUM01000019.1 GCA_009691245.1 Acidobacteriota bacterium
GGGAGCGGGGGGTTGAGACTGGTCTTGCCAGCCGGGACGAACCCCCGCTCCCTGACGGTCGCGGCTCTGTTTATAGGAATAATTTAGGGTAGGGTTAGGCCGAGCGACTTCTCTACCTGATCGGTGGGCATCATGTCGATGGCGTCCCAGGGGCAGCCATCCAGGAACGTGCCGTCCGGGCCTTTAGAGGTGCACAGCTTGCAGCCGATGCACAGGAACGGGTCCACCACGATGCGGCCGAACGGACCATCGGTCTCCGGCACCCAATACATGCACTCGGCAACAGGACAGTAGGCAACGCAGACGGGAGAGCCTGCGCAGCCCGTGCAACTTTCGTTGATAATGGCCAGTATTTTTGGCTTCTTCTTGCGCGGCGCGGTAGTCCCCGAGGACATCGGGTACATCTTTTCAACTGATCGGTCGGCGGACTGTATCTCAGTGGTAGCCATAAGCAAATAATTATGCTATAGGTTCGTGGTGATTCTCAAGAGGTTGTGCGCAAAGAAATTTACCCGCCACGTTGTTATCAGGCGTATTGACAGGAAAGGTCCGATGTATCGATGCGAACGCGCAGGGCAGCTCTCCGTTTCCTGATGGATGGGAATGCCTCCACCACGCCCTTCTGCTCGTTATTCAACTCCGGGTCGAGCACGATGGTAATCATTCGGATCAGGCGATCACTTTGCTCGCCCACGGGATCGTCGCCATTCTCCCACTTGGAGAGAGTGGAGGGGTCCACATGGATGAGGCGGGAGAACTCCACGCCGGTCTTGCCCAGCCTCTTCCGCAGATAGCGGACCTCCGTGCCGTTCAGCCGCATCGGCTTCTTGACGACGCCGAGCGCCAGCGACCGCAGCAGCCCCTGCAAATTCGATAGGATGGGGGAGTCCCCGCAGCTCTTGCAGCGGATCACCTTTATACCCATGAGCATCACGTTCTTCATGCCGCACTCCGCGAATGGATAGTCGGCATGGACCACGGGCGCTTCTTTCCCGCAATCGGGACACATCTCCCGGTTTTTCTTAGTAACTTCCAACATTGTCTTCTCCCGGCTACCGTTCCGATCAAGGGGACGGTTCCGTAATTCACCGAGAACACGGTGATCAAGAAGCCACGCTCGGTGGTTCGGAAACAGAAAACTATAGCAACCCACGGGCCACTGGCAATCCTGCCTTCAATGCGATATTTCCAAGCGCCGGTTTTGATATCCGGCTCAGGCTGCGACAAAATCGAGCCAGACTTCCGTACCACATAAACATCATCGAGGATGATGTCATCATCCGCCATCGCTTTTCTGGCGTGCGGGCTGACGACGATCTCGCCGTCCACGACACAGTGGCGGATCAGGTCCGTATGCTTCCTGCTTACTGAGACATTGAATCATGCCAATATTGGCAATTTACCAATTTAACGGGTGGTTGTCAAGAGCACAGCGGAGAGAGGATGAAAAGTGAACCGGGGAGAGGAGCGCACTCTTCCAGCCACCTGTCGTCACTTACTGATTGTCCATCTCGCGCTCGATCTGGCTGCGATATTTTTCCATCAGTTCCGGTGGCAGTTCCGGTGGCAGTTCCGGCGTGGCTGCAATCTCGCCCATGCTTCCGGCCGCCATTTCATCCATGTTTCCGGCAACGGCGGGCTTGCGCTTGAGGCGCATCAAAGCAAAACCCACGGCCATTGCGCCCAGCCCCAGCACCAGAAACGGCATCAGCCAGGCCAGGAACGCAAAGCCCACGCGGGGGGGCTCGGGCAGCACCTTGGGGCCATATTGCTCGACAAAGCCGGCCAGGATCACTTCCTCGCTCTTGCCCTGCGCCATGCCTTCTTTGATGGTCCGGCGGATGTAGGTGGCCGAGGAGCAATCCAGGTGATTGCACGACAGGACAATGTAGCTGCAACTACCGCACTGGCACAGCAGCTTATTGGAGATGCGCCGGAACTCGGCGACATTCTCGACCGGCTCCACCGAACTCATGGAACTCTGCGGTGGACTCTGCGGAGAAGACTGCGCGTACAGGGCCTTCGGCCAGCCACACAGCGCTGAGGTCAGTATGGCCGCAGAGCCGATGCCCAGCACCGCCAGCCGCGCACTCTTGCCCGCCCGCGACGGCAAATTTTTATGCGGCGACGGCATCGTGCTCCTTGTTTTCACCGGCTTCGGGATCAGTTGGTTTACGTTGCACGGCCACCAGACCGGGCTTGGAGGGCACCAGACAAACGACTGTGCCGAAAATCAGGATGAGCCCGCCGAGCCAGATCCAGTTCACCAGCGGATTGCGATGCACAGCCACCACAGCCTTCTGATTGGTGTCATTCATGCCGGAGAAGATCACGTAGAGGTCCTCATTCATGCGCGGGCGGATAGCCGCCTCGGTAGTCGCCTGGCGGCTGGTCTTGTAGAAGCGTCTCTCCGGCCTCAGCGTGTCCACTACTACGCCGCCGCGCCACATGGCCAGCTCGACGTGCTGCGAGGCATAGTTGGCATTGTCGCTCTCCACCACCTGCTTCAGTTCGAACTCATAAGGCCCCAGCGCCAGACGTTCGCCGACGCCCAACTCCTGCTCCTTCTCCGTGTCAAACGCGGTGCCGGTGATGCCCAGGAAGATCAGCACCATGCCAAAGTGGACGATGTATCCGCCGTAGCGGCGGGTGTTGCGCATGGTGAGAATGTAGGCCGCTTGCATGGTGGAGACGCCGCTCTTCTCGCCAATCACCATTGAGCCGCGGGCGAACTCCATGATGATGGTTACCGTAACAAACGCGCAGAGTATAAACGACACCAGCGGATAAAATTCACGCACGCCCGCCACGAACAGGGCGGCGCCCACGGCGAGTCCGAGGATTGCAGGGACCAGAAAGTTCTTTTTCAGGCTGGATATTGAGGTCTTGCGCCAGGCAAACAGCGGGCCCAGTCCGGTCAGCGCCAGCAGCAACAGCCCGATGGGGACATTTACTTTATTGAAGAACGGCGCGCCCACGCTGATCTTGGTCCCCTGCACGGCTTCCGTAATCACCGGGAACAGCGTGCCCCACAGCACGGCGAAGCAGGAGGCCAGCAGCAGGAGATTATTGAACAGGAAACTCGATTCGCGCGAGACCAGCGAATCCAGCTGCTGCGCGCTGCGCAGATAATCGAGCCGGTCCATCAGGAGCCAGCCGGAGATGAGCATGCTCACGCCGAGGAAGCCGACGAAGTACGGGCCGATGGCTGATTGGGCGAAAGCGTGCACGGAGCTGACTACGCCGCTGCGCGTCAGAAATGTCCCGAAGATGCAGAGGTAAAAAGTTACGAAGATCAGGACCATGTTCCAGACCTTCATCATGCCGCGCTTCTCCTGCATCATGACAGAATGCAGAAACGCGGTGCCCGTCAGCCAGGGCATGAAGGACGCGTTCTCAACCGGGTCCCAACCCCAGTAGCCGCCCCAACCCAGCACGGCATAGGCCCAGCGACCGCCCAGAATAATGCCGACCGCGAGAAACAGCCATGCGGTCATGGTCCAGCGGCGCGTGGTCTCAATCCATTTTTCGCCAGCCTGCTGCGCGATCAGAGTGGCCATGGCGAAGGCGAAGGGAACGGAAAATCCGATGTAGCCGAGATAGATCATCGGCGGATGAATGGCCATCGCTGGATACTGCAACAGCGGATTCAGCCCCTGCCCGTCGAGAGGACCCTGGACCATCATCTGGCCATTATGATTCATCGCCATTTGTTGAAAGGGGTGCGCGATGAAGACGTTTAACACCAAAAAGAAAAGTTGCACGATGGACAGAATGGCGACTACGTAAGGCATCAACTGACGATGCTGCTTGCGATTGAGCCACACGGCAATGGCGACGTACCCGGAGAGAATCCAGCTCCAGAACAGGAGTGAGCCTTCCTGGCCCGACCACAGCGCGGTGAGTTTATAGAACCACGGTAACGTGCGGTTACTGTGCGCGGCGACACTCATCAGCGTGAAATCATCGGAGAACAGCTTGTACCAGAGAACGCCCACCGCCACGCTGACCAGCACGCAGGTGGAGAGCGTCGCGCGATACGCGCTGATCTGCAGCCGCTCACGGCCTTTCACGATGCCGATGACCGACGCCGCCAAGGTGTACAACACCAGCACAAAAGCCAGATAAAGAGCGAAGCTCCCGAGAGTAATCATGGGCCTGCCAATTTGGAAAAATTAGAGATTAGTTCCCGCGCTATTTCGAGTAACCGCCGGAGTAGCCAGCGGGATATCCGCCATTGTATTTAACGGCATCGCTCATGCTCGTTGGCGCGCCAGCGGGCGGCACGTATTCGCCGGGCGCGATGCCCGAAGCCTTGCGCTGTGCGGCGACAGCTTCATATTTTGAAGGACACTTGGCCTGCACGGCCTCGGCGTGAAAAGTCCCGTCGGGCTGATAGCGTCCGTCGGCGATGGCTTCCGCGCCATCGGCCAGCGTGTCGGGAAGAGGCTCGCTGCCGGTGTAGACAATCTTGAGCATCTTGCCGCCCTGCTCGATCTGGAAGTTCACGCGACCGTCGTCGCGCAGGATCGACCCAGCGGTTACATCGCCCGCGACGCGCAGGCGGCGCTCCTGCAACTGTTGACTATCCACCAACTCCGAGACGGTAACGTAATACGTCTTGCTTTCCTGAATGCCGCTGTAGGCCAGCCACGCCACCGTGGTCAGAATCACGGCGATGCCCGCCGCGAATCGCCAGTTTTTGCGACCAGAACGCACAGAACTCATATTTCCTCCTGCCGCCGCGGGATAGCCGACATCGAACGCTGGCCATCCCTCCGCACCGCTGCCACCTATACGGTCATTCTAGCACCGATTCTAGCGCATTGTTACTGATGCTAGAACCGAGACAGAGCCGCGACCGTAAGGGAGTGGTCACGTTCAACGGTCACTGATGATCGTCAAACTTGATCGCTCCCTGCCGGTCGCGGCTCTGTTACCCCATTGCGCAAAACGGTCCAATGCGAGGACTGAATTACTTGGGCTGATCGACCAGGCGCAGATACGGCCTGAGCGTCTTGAAGCCCTGTGGATACAGTTTCTTGGCCTCTTCGTCAGAGACCGCCATGGTGATGATGACTTCCCCGCCCGGCTTCCAGTTCACCGGCGTGGCCACTTTGTGCTTCATGGTGAGCTGGATGGAATCCAGCACGCGCAGAATCTCGTCGAAGTTGCGGCCCGTGGCCATCGGGTAGCTGATCATCAGCTTGATCTTCTTGTCCGGTCCGATAACAAAGACCGTGCGCACCGTGGCGTTGTCGGCGGGCGTGCGGCCCTCCGAGGTGTTGCCGGCCTCTTCAGGCAACATATTGTATAGCTTGGCCGCCTTCAGCTCCGGGTCGCCGATCATGGGATAGTTCACCTTGTGCCCCTGGGTCGCTTCGATGTCGGCGGACCACTTGCCGTGGCTGGCGACCGGGTCCACGCTCAACCCAATGATCTTGCAGTTACGCTTCTTGAACTCCGGCTCAAGGCCGGCCATGTAGCCCAGCTCCGTGGTGCAGACGGGCGTGAAATCCTTCGGGTGCGAAAACAGAATGGCCCAGCCATCTCCGATCCATTGATGGAAGTCGATGGTGCCTTGCGTGGTCTCCGCCGTAAAATTAGGCGCTTCCGAATTGATGCGTAATGACATTGCTCTCCTCCAAAAATAAGCGCTGCCCGGCAGTCTGCCGGATATTCCGCCAACTTTGAAAATATTTACTTGGCCAGCGCATTATACACCGAACTGCCTATACGGCAGATTGCAATCAAATTATTTCGCAACCTCATCCCGCAACCGCCGTTGCTCAATGGACCGCGCCAGATTGGCCTGAGCCTTCCGCAGCTCCGGGTTGAGTTGCAAGGCCCGCCGCGCGGCCAGAATGGCCTCGTCCCACATCTCCAAATCCACATGAGCAACGGCAAGCTGGTCGTAGGCTTCCGCGTAACCCGGGTTAAGTTGCAGCGCCCTCTGACAGGCTGCAATGGAATCCTGGTATCTCCAGTTCTGCTCATAGCGCCAGCACAGAGTCAGATAATTCTCCGCTGTCGGCGCACGCTTCACCGTCTTCTCGGCGGCGAACAAGTCGGCACGATCCAGTATCAGCTTGACCGAGAGGTCGCCCACCCCGTCCCACACAAAAATCCTGTTGAATCTCTTGGCATCGCTGGCTGCGGCAAGGCCCACGGCCACGATGAGAATGGCGGCGAGTATCTTGCGTGGCAGATCGTTGAGCCGGGCCCAGCCGAGCGAGGCGACATACCAGAACCCTACGCCGGCGATCAAATAAAACGGCCCGAATAGGACGCTCACATAACGCAGATTGAGCCAGTTGGGAAGGAGCATCGGCAGGGCCAGAAAGCCGAGGCTGAAAATTGCCATCCCGCGGATGACGGGCCAGTCGGCGGGATCGTCTGCACCTGCGGCGGGCATCCAGCCCGGCTTCCAGCGCGAGACAAGCAAAACCGCCAAACCAACTGCGCACAGCACGCCAGCCATCGGGCTAATCACATAAAATGCCCGCAGCAGGAATGTGCCGGGGCCGGATTGATACTCCAAAGCATAGGTGTTGGCGACGTGCGCGCCGCGCCAGTTGAGTACGGTCTCCACCAAAACAGAGAAGCCCCCAATCGCATATGCCAACCACGCCAGGATCGCCGCTGTTCCTACCAGACCACCCACCATCAGCGTGAGTCCGTTGCGGTATTCCTTGCGCTGGACCAGCATCACCCACAGCACCCAGATCGCGCACAGGGCGAAGATGACAGAGCCGAACTCCTTGACGACAATCCCCACGCATCCGAGCAACACGAAGACCCAGTGCCATACGCGTTGCTGCCAGATTCTTTGCTGCATGTCGCGTTGCTGCGTGCCGTGTGTGATTTCGCTAGCTACATAAACCAGCGAGAGGCCGAGGAAGCCCACCAGCGCGTCGGTCCAGGCGCGCCGCGCCAACTCCTGCTCGGCCGGCGAGACGATGAAAAATAGCAATGCGAAGAGAGTAGCCCAGGGCGGGAAGAAGCGAATGCCGATCAGCGTGAGCATCAGCAGCGAGCCGATGCTCGCCGCGCAGGAAAGAATCGCACCGGCGCTCGCGTCGGTCTTGCCGGTGATGCGCATGGTGGCGGCGAGCAGCCATAGATAGCCCGCGCGCGTCGGAGGCCCTGCCAGCCGCGCCGCCGGATCACTTTGATACTCCGCCGCGATGCTCCGCAATCCGGCGCTGCCCTCATTCACTAATCGGTTCGCCTGAAGAGTGTAGTTGGTCTCGTCCGGACTCCGCCCCGTGGGAATCTCCAGATTCCTCACGCGCATCCCCATGCCAAAGTACAGCAGGAATGCAACCGCAACGCATCCGAGCCGCGTCCGCAGCAATGAAGAATCAAATAGGGAAGAATCGAAAATCATCGTCGTAGCATATCAGGGTTTCCGCAGTACCACACCGCAGCATTTGGTGGGGATCGGGACAACGAGGCGATCACTCTTCCAGCAGGTGGTCGAAGAGCATCAGTGATAGCACCGTGAAGATGATGTTGAAGCCCAGGCAGATTTCGAGCCACGTGCCGGGAGTGACCAGCGGGTCATTGTTGAGCAGCACCGCCGTGGTGGCTTCCACCAGCGAGAGGATCAGCGGTATCTCGATGGGGAACAGCAGCACGGGCAGCATCATCTCGCGCAGTCGCACGCTGGTCGAGATGGCGGCAAAGGTGGTGCCCACCGCCGCGAGCCCCCAGCTTCCCAGCAGCACGATGCCCACCAGCGTGAACAGCTTGTCGTCGAGGCGCACGTTATAGAAGACCGCGAACAGTGGGAGCAGCAGCAGATTTAGCAGGCCGAGAAAAAGTAAGTTGCTGAAAAGTTTTCCCAGATAGACCGCCGCGGGCGGGATGGGTGCCATGCGCAGCGCCAGCAGGCAGTCGTTGGGCACTTCGCGGGAGAAGGTCCGGCTCAGCGCCAGCATGCCGGAGAACGTGTAGGCCAGCCACAGCAGGCCGCCGGACATCTCGCGCGCCATCGCCGAGGTAGGCTCAAAGGCCATGCTAAAAATGACGATCACCAGCAGCGAGAAGACCGCCGCCGCATTGAACACTTCCTTGGTGCGAAACTCCGAGCGCAGATCCTTCAGGAAAATGGTGGTGGCGGCGGCGAAGAATGAGACGCCGGGCCGCGCGTCTGCAACGAACGAGGCCGGTTCGGCCGAGGTGCCTGCGGATTTTGCGGAGGGTGCCATTAGCTTGATTCCACAGTCGCGATATCCTCAGTTTTTGCTCATCCAATCGTCGTCATTCCGAGCACAGCGAGGAACCTGCTTTACGTTGCGGTAAGAGCCAAAAAACAGGTTCCTCGCTGCGCTCGGAATGACCACGATTTTATTTTTCGGCAAACATAACTACACAGCTTCAGCGGCGCGCCGCCAGCGAACCCAGCGCGGCGCGCTTCTCGCCAATCAATTTCAACAAACCCTTGTGCGGGTCGGCGAACTTGGCGACGCCTTCGCGCATAAGAACTTCTTCCAACTTGGCCAGGTCCAACGCGCCGTCAATTTCGCGCAGCACCGCATCGGCGGGCATTTGATCGACCGCGCGGGTAATCGTCCGCCCGCTTGATTCCACGGCCTCGTTGGTCGCCGGGGGATTGGTCTCGATGTCCGAACCGGCCAGCGCCGCGACGTACTTCGCCGGATCGTCCTCCGGCTTCTTCGTGCCGGTGCTGGCGAAAATGATCTCCTGCTTTAGCGGCAGCTTCTCGGCGGCCCAGAAATCCTGATTCTCGCGCCACATGCGTTTAGCCAGCACGATACCCACCTGCCCCTGTGCAGCAGCGGAAAGTTGCGAGACATGTTTCTCGGTGTAGACATCCACGCGGCTGACGAAGACGCTGTAGACGGATTTGAACACGGAGAAGTTCGCACGTTTTTGCGCTCCGCGCCAGACCGCCTCGCGTGCCATTCGATATTGGCGCGGCGTGAAGATCAGCGTTACGTTCAGCGTGATCCCGTGCGCGGCAAGCGCCTCCAGCGAGTCGATGCCCGCCGGCGTTGCAGGGACTTTGATCATGCGATTGGCATGTCCCGCGCACCACTGCTTACCTAACTCCATATACCGGCGCACGCGCTCGGCGTGCGGCAGGTTCAGCGTGGTGTCTTCAATCAGCGGATCGAGTTCGAAGCTGACGTAGCCGTCATCACCGTGGGTGGACTGATGCACGGAAAGAAAAATCTCCTGCGCCTGGCGCACCAGCATATCGGTCAACTGCCAGGCGATGGCCTCGTCGTCGAACCCCTGCCCGGCGAGCCGTGCCAGATCCGCGTCGTAGCGGCCGGACTTCAAAATGTCGGAGACGATTATGGGGTTGGACGTGGCACCCGTCGCGCCGCGGTCGCGGTTGACGCGCAGGAAATCCGGGTCAATGCTATCCAGCCAAACCTTCGTTCCCGATTCCACCAGACTGCGCAAACCTTGGGCCATAAGCACTCCGCGTAGTGTCGATAATTACCGCTTCCCGGACATCAGTATATCAGTTAACTATACGTGCAAACCCAACACCGCATGAGCGTACCCAACACCACCCCGAGCGGTTACGGCAGGGAACAAATCCCACTAAGTGGGGACTAACTAATCAGAACAGCCAGCGCTGGTCAGAACAGGTCGAATCGGCTGACGGGATTTTCGACCGATCCCTCAGATGGCAACTTGAGATGTGCAGGACGGTGGACCACGGCTTCTATTGGCCGGTGGCGGTCCACTTAGCCGGACACGCTGAGATGCACTCAGGAGGGAACCCATGTTAGAACAGAGCCAATTGGAACTAAGTACCCGCAAGGGGAAGCAGAAATCGATCAGCTTGCTGGCCGGGTTTGCGATTCAAGGATTGGGACTGGCAGGGCTTTTATTGATGTCGCTTATGTTTACCGAGGTCGCACCGCGCCTGCGCTACGCCACGTTCCTGGTCGGCCCGCCCCCTGGCCCGCGCCGAACGCCGCAGACGGATACACGTCCACGGACGGAGAGGAAAATACCTGCTCGCTTTGTCCCTAAAACCGATGGGCTGCAAGCGCCGACGGTGATTCCAGACAGGATCGCAATGGTGAATGACCCTGCGCCTCCGCAATGGGATGAAATGACAGGCAGCGACAGGAATCTATTTGTTGATGGCAGCACAGGCACAGATAGCGATACTTTTCTCAATTTTCGCGTTGATCACACGCCCGCCCAACCACCACCTCCCCAGCCCATTCCTGTAGATGTGGCGCAGGAACCCATGAGGATTGGCGGCAGCGTCGCGGCGGCCAAACTCATCCATCAAGCCAAACCTATCTACCCGAGGCTCGCTATCCAGGTGCACATACAGGGTGTCGTCAAGTTGGAGGCCATCATCAACGAAGCTGGGACAATTGACGATCTGCGCGTGCTGAGCGGCCATCCGTTGCTCATTCAGGCCGCGCTGGACGCCGTCGCGCAATGGCGGTATCAGGCGACGCTGCTTAATGGACACCCCGTCCCGGTTATTACCACGGTGGAGGTGAACTTCCGGCTGGGCGGCTAACACAGAAGCTTGCCGCGCTCTGCAATGTACCGTCGGCTTCCAGCCAGCCCCAAGGGCCGCCAAGATGGTGGCGCTACGCCAAACTGTAGCTCTACCGGCTGCCGGCGCTGCTTGACGCCGCTCCCTTGCACCGCCTAAACTCATTGCTGACACGCGCCTGTAGCTCAGCTGGATAGAGCGCTAGCCTCCGAAGCTAGAGGTCGCAGGTTCGAACCCTGCCAGGCGCACCATCCATTTCTGAGGGGGTTAAGGATCGCATCCTTAGCCCTTTTTTCATTGTGGGAACAAGCGGCGAAGTTGAATCCCGGCGCGGATTGCGGGGCACGCTTCCTGCCATCTCACGAAATTCGAGAACCGAAAAGACAATCACGGACGCTTTCTTGGAATAGATTTCGGTCTACTCAGGTCCCGTCCAGTAGGACCAGCACGCCGCAGGCATTTGACCAGCACGCCGCAGGTATGATATTTTTTAGAGTTTGCCAACCCCTGTTTTTTCTCAACTGTCGGGGTAATTCTAATGATCGGGTGGAAGGGATCGCATGGATTTGGTAGGCGCGCTTAAAGACTTGTTCATCAGCGCGGTCCCCACCTTCATGCTGGTGTGGATTCTCTACGCCTATGTGTCCCAGGTTTTCTACCGTCCCATGCGCAAGGCACTGGATGACCGCCACTCCGCCACCACGGGGCTACGCAAGAAGGCTGACGAGCAGATCGCCTTGGTGGAGAAAAAGACATCTGATTACGAGGATGCTCTGCGCGCGAACCGCGGCGAGTTGGCTCGCCATCAGGAAGAGCAGCGCACCGCCGCAATGAAGCAGCGTGCCACCATCATTCAGTTGGCTCGCGACAGCGCTCAGCAAAAAATGACGCGTGCGCGCGCCGAAATCGTTCAGGAGACTGCGGAAGCCAAGAAGTCTCTGGAGCGCCAAAGCGAGGAGATGGCCCTCTGGATCACCAACGCGGTGCTAAATCCCCCGTCTTCCTTCTCCGGCAACCGCTTGACCGCGAAAGGCGGGACGTCATAATGCGGCTCCCAGTGATTCTCGTCTTCTGGATATTCTCTCTGGCTGCGTTCATCGGAACCGCCAGCGCGCATGAGTTGAGCGCCTCCCACACGCATGACGCGCCAGCGCAACCAGCCTTCTCCCTGTTCACCGCGCCGCTAATGGCTCAGGAGCATCCTCCTTCCGGGGAAGCAGCCACGGAGCACCCCGCCGCCGCGAGCGAACATGCCGCGGAAGGTGAACATGCGGGCGGCGAAGAGCATAGCCTGTTCGCGGAAGTTTCCCACTACCTCAATTTTGCGGTTCTCGCCGGCCTAATCATTTACGGCATCAAGAAGGGGCTGATCCCGTTCCTGAATGAACGCGCGCGGTTGATCCGCGAAGACATGCTGCGCTCCTCGGAGGCCATCGAACAATCCAACCTCCGTCTGAAGGCCATGGAAGAGCGCATGGGTAATCTCGACCGCGAACTGGCGAAAATGAAGCAGTCGGGTATGGAAGAAGCGCGCCTGGAACGAGCTCGCATCGAGAAGGAAGCCGAAACCGAAGCGACCAAGATCCTGGCCAACGCCAGCATGGAGATGGAATCCGCGGTGAAGGCCGCTCGCCAGGAATTACAGGGCTTCGCCTCAGAGCTTGCGCTCAATGTGGCTGAGAGGAAGATCAAGGAATCCCTCACTCCGCAATCCGAGAAGCTGATCCTAAATTCGTTCATCGACCGGCTGGCTGGTTCCTCGACTAGCACCAATGACGCCGGTGATGGCGGGAGGAAGAATTAGACAATGCCTTCCGCAGCAGCATTTCGCTACGCGCGCGCACTGGTGGATGTGGTAACCACTCCCGGAGCCGCCGATCCCAAGAAAATAACGGCCGAGCTGAAACAGTTTGAGACGCTGATGAGCGACAACGCCGAGCTGCGTATTTTGTGCGCCACGCCAGCCATCGCATCCTCCAGCAAGCACGCCGTGATTGATCAGATCGCCTCGGCGGCAGGTCTCTCTCAAACCACCCGGAACTTTATCAAAGTGGTTCTGGACCGCGACCGCATCAGCATCCTGCCCGAAGTGATCGAAGGCTTTGAGACGCTGCTCAACGAGCGGCTGGGCATCGCCGTCGCGGAGATCACTTCGGCCCGCGCTTTGGATGACACCGAGAAAACGAACTTACAAAGCGCCCTGAAAGCACGCACCGGCAGGCAAGTGCAGGTTACCTATTCGCAGGATTCGAGCCTGATTGCGGGTGTTGTTGCGCGCATCGGCAGCACGGTATATGACGGCTCAGTACGCGGCCAGCTTGACCGCCTTCGCGCGGAGTTGGCCGGGCGGGCCTAGTGCAGAGCCGCAACCGCCAGGGAGCGAACCGGCTTCAAGATCAGGAACTATAGTTAGGAGTATCTACGCATGGCACAGATTAAAGCGGACGAGATCAGCAAGATTATCCGCCAGCAGATTGAGAACTTCGACACCGCCATGAACGTCTCCGAGACCGGCTCGGTCATCTCGGTGGGCGACGGCATCGCGCGCATTTACGGCCTCGGCAAGGTGATGTCGGGCGAGTTGGTCTCGCTGCCGCACGGCGTGGCCGGCATCGCCATGAACCTGGAAGAAGATCAGGTCGGTGTGGTGCTGCTGGGCGACTACACGGAGATCAAGGAAGGTGACTCCGTCCAGCGCACCGGGAAAATCATGTCGGTGCCGGTCGGCGAGGCCATGCTAGGCCGCGTGGTCAACGCGCTGGGCGTTCCGATTGACGGCAAAGGCCCCATCATCACCGAAAAGTTCAATCCCATCGAGCGCATCGCGCCAGGTATCGTGGATCGCCAGCCGGTGAAGGAACCGATGCAGACCGGCCTGAAGGCCATCGACGCCATGATCCCCATTGGCCGCGGACAGCGCGAGCTGATCATCGGCGACCGCCAGACCGGCAAGACCGCCGTGGCGCTCGACGCCATCATCAACCAGAAGGGTGGCGACGTGATCGCCATCTACGTGGCCATCGGGCAAAAGCGCTCGACGGTGGCGCAGGTGGTCAAGACGCTGGAGCAATACGGCGCGATGGACTATACCATCATCGTCTCGGCCTCGGCCAGCGACCCGGCCCCTATGCAATATCTGGCGCCTTACGCAGGCGCAGCCATCGGTGAATATTTCCGCGACTCGGGCCGCCACGCGCTGAACATCTACGACGATCTCTCAAAGCACGCCGCAGCCTACCGCGAGATTTCGCTGCTGCTGCGCCGCCCGCCCGGTCGCGAGGCCTATCCCGGCGATGTGTTCTATCTCCACTCCCGACTGTTGGAGCGCGCCGCCAAGATGAGCGCGGAGCGCGGCGGCGGCTCGTTGACTTCCCTGCCCATCATCGAAACGCAGGCCGGCGACGTCTCGGCCTACATTCCCACCAACGTGATCTCCATCACCGATGGACAAATTTATCTGGAAGCCGACCTGTTCAACTCCGGCAACCGCCCGGCCATCAACGTGGGACTCTCCGTCTCGCGCGTCGGCGGCAACGCGCAGATTAAGGCCATGAAGCAGGTGGCTGGAACGTTGCGCCTCGATCTCGCTCAGTATCGCGAGCTGGCGGCGTTCGCGCAGTTCGGCTCCGACCTCGACAAGGCCACGCAGGGTCAGCTCAACCGTGGTCGTCGCCTCGTCGAATTACTCAAGCAGGATCAGTATGTCCCGCTGCCAGTGGCCAAGCAGGTACTCACCGTCTTCGCTGGCACCAACGGCTTCGTGGACGAAATTCCGGTGGAGGATGTCCGCCGTTTTGAAGCCGGCCTATTCCGCCACGTGGATAACACCGCTCCATCGCTGTGGCAGAAGGTCGCCACAAAGAAGACCATCGACGACGAGATCAAGGCCGAGTTCACGCGCCTGATAACCGAGTTTAAGCAGCGCTTCCTGGCCGAACAAGCCGCCCCGGCCGCGAAGTAACGATCCGCGCGAACAGTGCCGCGCGCGTCAGCAAGCGGGCCAATGGAACGACCAGGCAACTTTTGTAAACCGCTGGATTTTTGGAAACTGCTCGAAAGGTGATCGGAACAAAACGCGATGCCCAGTTTGATTGACATGCGTCGGCGCATCCGCTCGGTGCGCAACACGCAGCAGATCACCAAAGCCATGAAGATGATCTCGGCGGCGCGTCTGCGCAAGGCGCAAGAGCGCGCTTTCAACGCGCGTCCCTACGCCGGACTGCTGCGTGAAGTGCTGGCGAGCCTCGCCGGACGTTCCGAGAACATCCAGCATCCGCTGCTGACCGAACGCCCGCAGGAACGCATCACCGTCCTGGTGCTCACTGGGGACCGCGGGCTGTGCGGCGGATTCAACACCAATATCCTGCGCGCCACCGAGCGCTTTCTCGCCGAGCACTTCGATAAACAGATTGAAGTGATCCCCATTGGGCGCAAAGGCCGCGACTATCTGAAGCGGCGCGTGAACGTCGTGCAGGAATACACCGGCATCTACGCGAAGCTCGCTTACAGCGACGCCAAGACCATCGCCAGCCAGTTGATCTCCGCGTACTCGGAAGGCACGACCGACGGCGTATACATAATCTACAACGAGTTCAAGAGTGTCATCTCTCAAAAACTGACCGTGACGCAATTGCTGCCCCTAAAGACCCTCCAACCAGACGCCGGAGCAGTGTCCGAACAATCTGCGCAATCTGCGACCCAAGCCACAGATAGTTCTGGTACCACTGACTACCTCTACGAACAGCCGCCGCAGGAACTGCTCGCCACCCTGCTGCCACGCAATGTGGAAGTGCAAATTTTCGGTTCGCTGCTGGAGTCCAACGCCGCCGAGCACGCCGCGCGCATGACCGCCATGGACGCGGCCACCTCCGCCGCCGGCGACATGATCGAAAGCCTCACCCTGACCATGAACCGCATCCGCCAGGCCGCCATCACCAAGGAAATCATCGAGATCGTCAGCGGCGCCGCCGCGATCTAAAACACGGGCATTAGGGATTGGGTGTTGGGGATTAGGGGAAATGCGTTTCTAGTCGGGCCAAGGACTTTGCCAGGACCGTTATCAGGCGATTAAGCATCTTCCCGATCACTTCGATTTCTCCACCTATTAGATCGAATTGCTCTGCTCGTATGTCCCCAAGTTCTTTCGCCACGATTAAGTGCGTTTCCAATTCATAAAGTGATCCCCGCGCAATCCGGAGGAACTAGGTATATTCCTTTCGGCTGCCTCGCCCCCATCCCTCCGCAACATTTGCCGGAACTGAGGTGGCTGCCCGCTATGTTTGGCTAGTCAGTCCGTAACGCTTTTCTGGGTTGTAGCAGCGCGTGAGTTCATAAATTTCTTTCACCAGCACAATTGATCGCTTCCACACATCCAATTCCTTGTAACTGCTAATCGCCATTCGACCGTCTCCTTTCCGCCCCTAACCCCCAACCCCCCAAACCTAACCCCCAAGAAACTCTCGCAACTCCACCTCGCTCACCACGCCTTCGCGGATCAAACGCCAGGCAGGCGTGGTCAGGTCAATGGTGGTGGCGGTGGGGACGGCGGCATAGGGGTAGGGCGAGGCGGGAGCGGGGAGCGGGGACAGGGTGGGTGTGTCGATGATGAGGGAGTCGGAGAGTTGCACGCTCTCGACGCGCGGCGCCGATTCGGAGGTCTCGGCTTCAAAGATCAGCGAGACGGAGTCGCCGAGCGCGAGACTGGTTTCGGCAGCGGTCCCGCAGGTGGAGTGGCCGGAGATGTTGGCGCTGGTGGCGATCAGCGGCGTGCCCATCTCGGCGAGCAGCGCCGCGGCGATGGCGCTCTTCGGCTGGCGCAGGCTCAACCGGCGCGTGTTGCCCGTGGCCTTCAGCGGCACCGTGCCGCCCGCCTCGACAATCATGCTGAGCGGCCCCGGCCAATAGCGGTGCGCCAGCAGATAGAAGATGGACGGCAGATGCTGCGCCATCTCCGCCGCCTGATCGATGGAGGCGACAAACATGGGCAGTGAGCGGTCGTGCGGGCGGCTCTTGGCGCGATAGACGCGGCTGACGGCGGACAGGTTGAAGGGGTCAGCGATCAGGCAGTAAAGCGTGTCGGTGGGGATGGCGATGATCTCGCCGCGACGGATGCGTGCGGCGGCCATTGCAATTTTATCGGGCTCGGGCGCTTCGCCCGGGCGGGGCCACCGAATGGGAATGATCTCAGCCAAGCGCAGCACCTCGCATTTCAACAGCACGCGAGGTTATCACGCAGCACGAAGACGCGTCAACGGAAGGCGGATTCGGGTAGTAGGCTACTTTGAATCTCTGTTTTCAAAATGAAAGAGAGGGATTAGTCCGTGCCCTCTCTCCAGGCTTTGCAACTTTGCATCTCGGTGGTCACTGTCAATCTTGAACGTGCTGCTTTTGACAGCAGCTTTCTCCTTCTCCAAGTCCGAGATTTCCATGAAGTAAAGTATCGAGTTTCCGTCCTCGCTAAGAAAGCACGCTTCCGTTATGACACCTTCATTCTTGAGAGCTTGGATGACCTCTTCGGAGCGATTTTCTAGTTGCTCGCACCAGTCTAGCCAAATCTGCTTCTTGTCCGGCTGGAACTTCATTTGGACTAATCGCACGTTCGACATTAGTTCACTCCTTTACGCTGCTCTTTCTTCTCTCCGCTCTTCGTATTCTTCCCAAAGAGCAACGAGGTCTGATACTTCCCACAGCTTAGGTTTTCGACTCTACACTGACAGCCGCAAGAGTTTCGCAGCGGTTTCCCCCAGTATGGCGCGCTTGTCGGCGTCGCTTAAGGACGGCGTGCTCAGGATGTGGTCCACCGATTCGCTGGTCCAGCCGAACGGATGGTCGGTGCCCATCACGATCTGACTCGCGCCCGCTTCGGCGACAAGATGGCGCAGTTGCTCGGCGGTGAAGACGAGCGAGTCGTAGTAAATCTGCTTGAGGTAGGCGCTGGGCGGCTGCTTCACGGGCTTGCAGGCGTCGGGCGCTTGCGTGAAGCAGCGGTCGGCGCGCGCGGCAAATGACGGCAGATACCCGCCACCGTGCGCAGCGCAAATCTTCACGCCGGGATGGCGGTCGAGCACGCCATCGAAGATCAGATGCGCCAGCGCCGTGGTGGTATCCAGCGGATTCCCAATCACGTTGGGCAGATTGCCGTTGCCGCGGAAGCGCGCCGCGCCCTCGGCGAAATTCTGCGGATGAATAAAGACCAGCGCGCCGAGTTCATCGGCCTTGGCCCAGAACGGTCGCAGGCGCGCCGAGGAAAGCTCTTCGCCGTTCACGCTGGTTCCAATCAGACAGCCGCGCATCCCCTGCTGCCGCATGGCGCGCTCCAATTGCTCGGCGGCGAGATAGGGGAATTGCAATGCCACGGAGGCCAGCGCGACGAAGCGGTCCGGGTGGGCAGCGACCAGTTGGAAAAGTTTTTCGTTCTGGATGCGGATCAGCTCGGCCACGGCATCGCGCGGCGCGCCGTACCAAAACGCCGTGATGCTGACGGCCTCGACATCAATGCCCTGCACGTCCATCACGCGCAGCCGGTCATTCACGTTGTGAATATTCAGCGCCGCACCGCGCACACCGGAGAGCGTGGTGCGCAGCGTCTCGCCCACCTCGTAATCCTTCACCGGCTCCCAGGCCTCGGGAACATGCGCGTGGCAGTGCAGATCGATGGTGCGCACCCGGCGTCCGCCGACCATCACCTCGCGGCGGCGCACTGCCGGCGCGGACGAGTGGGCCGGCGCCTGCGCGAATGCGCAACCCGCGAAATAAAGTCCGGCCACGGACGTGGCTGAGTCGCGGAGGAATTTTCTGCGAGTGGACATGCTATCCGCCGAACTCGGCGATCTGGCCGCCGCGTGTGATCAACTCGCTGGCTTCCTGTTGCGAAGCCTTCTGCGTGGGCATGTGTTGCGCGGGCGGCGGGACGACGCGCCCGGGCAGCATCTTGCCGGATTCCAGTTGGGCCAGGAAACCCTTGGCCGTCCAGTAGATGAAGCTCTGGAAGAACTCCGCCGTGGCGCGCACCAGTTCGGCGTCGGCGGCGAACGCGGCGGTCGCCGGATATTTCCAGAGGTGCTTCTCCTCGAGCAGCACCGCCAGCACCACTTGGCCCAGCAGGATGCCCTCGGCGAAGCGCTTCTGGCCCAGATCGGTCCCAGCTTTCTGGATCGCCGCCGCATCACGCTCGATGAGCCAATCGAGCAGATTCATATAGACGGCCCCGCCGCGCCGAAACAGTTCTTCGTCGCTCAGGCGGTGATAGTGACTGGTGCCGGGATTAGCGCGTAACTCGCCGAAGATGCTCTCGATCAGCTGGCGCAGTTAGCTGTGAACAATCTGGGTAAAGGCGGCATTGCTCATAAGGTTCTCCTTGGTCCGGAACTGCCGAA
Organism: Acidobacteriota bacterium; assembly: GCA_009691245.1. Lineage (NCBI taxonomy): Bacteria > Pseudomonadati > Acidobacteriota > Acidobacteriota bacterium. The sequence continues at coordinate 18,883 of SHUM01000019.1, forward strand.
GTCAGGAAGCCCACTATACTCGCCGGAGTTGGTTCTGACAATGCTTAAAGTGGGTTTAAAGTGGGCTTAAAGTAGGTAAGGTCCGAAAGTTTTTCCATCGATGCGGAGGAGTGAACAGAGTCGCGACCGGGAGGGAGTGGTCCGGCGAGCGCATCGAGTGAAGGAAGAACCGCTCCCTTCCGGTCGCGGCTCTGTCACGGCTCACGGCATGGGAAGAGCAGGCCTATCGGCTGGCGGCTTCGGTATGCTCGGTGCGGCCTTGCAACAAATCAACGGCGTGCGGCAGCAGAGCAATGATTGCGCGCAGCGACTCGGCGGCGCCCTTAGGGCTGCCCGGCAGATTGATGATCAACGCATTGCCGGCGACGCCCGCCACAGCACGCGAAAGTGCGGCGCGCGGCTCCGACTTCGCGCCTTCGCGGCGCATCTGCTCGGCCAGGCCAGGAATCTCACGGGTGATGACTTTCAAAGTAGCCTCCGGCGTAACATCGCGGGCGGAGATGCCGGTGCCGCCGGTGGTGAAGATCGCTTCAAAACCTTTATTGCTCAACTCGCGCAGCGTGGCGGCGATCACCGCCATGTCGTCGGCCACCACGCGCGTGTGGGCCACGCTCCAGCCATTCGCCTGGAGCAATTCGGCGACGGCGGCACCGGAACCGTCGCGCTTCTTTCCTTGAAACACGGAATCACTGACAGTGATGACGGCGGCGCGCAACTTTTTATCAACCACGGGTGTGGCGGATGGCGAACTAACAGGTAGCGATACGGCGGGCTGAGCCATGGGTTCCTCATGGTTTAAAAGGTCGTGGGCCATTGTCTTTCAGATGCCGAACGGATATCGATTTAACAATTTCTGGAGAAATGCACTTGCTTGCTTAACGGTTGGCTTCATCCACCAGCCGCAGCGCCTCCATCAGAAGGCCCTGTGTCGTTTTCGTGGTAGTTTTCATTTCGGACTTCGAATTAAAGTCGATTTCAAACGTCGCGTCCTGCCAGCCGGCCGCGGCATAGACCGCTTCATCGCCGGTGATGGCGCCCAACTCAGCATGATTGAGCTGGCCATCCTGAAAGTACATGCGGCAGCTTTCCTGACGGCTCTCGTTGTCGCGAGCCAGGGTAAGAGAGCAATTCTTCTGACCTTGCTCAAGCGACTGAAACAGGTCAATGAGGTTCATCTCTGAGAGTCGCCCGCCTATGACTCCTTCCTTGGACGCTTGCCTCTGCATCTTGTCAAGCGCGGCGCGGTCGAGAATCTTCTTGGCGCGCTGCGCCAGCTCCTTCACATAAAACGGCTTGGAAACAAACTCCTCCACCATCTCGGCATAGGGCTTCAGATGCTCTTCAATATCCGGTTTGCTAGCCAGCAGGATAAATGGCACTGAACTGGTATCCACCGTGGACTTCAGAGCCTGGACCAATTGCGCTCCATCCATCTCCGGCATGCGGTAATCGCAGATGATCAGGTCGGGCGGCGACTTCAGGCAGTGAGCCAGCGCGGTGGTCGAGTCCGTGAAGGAGGCTATTTCCGCGTAGATATCCACGCCACGGCGCAAAACATCCAGAATGACGGGATTGTCATCAATGAGCACCACGGATACCTTCGCTTTGGACATGTTATCTGGTGGCCTTCTTCAGCTTGCCTGCCCCGGACGACGGAGGTCTACGGAAGACTCCACTCTTGCCTCCGGATTTTTCCAACAAGCAAATATCGGTAATTGTGATGGACTTGTCAACGGCCTTGCACATGTCGTACAACGTCAGCGCCGCCACGCTCACTGCCGTGAGTGCTTCCATCTCCACGCCCGTGGGCGCTTCAGTGGCCGCAGTCGCCTCGATGCGCACCCCGGTTGGCTTGCCCTTTCGCACGACGCGCACTTGCACGTCCACATGCGTCAGCGGCAGCGGATGGCAGAGCGGGATCAGTGCGGAAGTCTGCTTGGCCGCGGCAATACCGGCGATGCGCGCGATCTCCAGGGGATTGCCCTTGGGGTTGCGCGGCAATTGCCGAAGCACCACCGCCGACATCTGCACAAACCCTTGCGCGCGTGCACGGCGCGCCGTGGACTGCTTGCCGGAGACGTCCACCATACGCACGGATCCCTCGGCATCAAAGTGAGAGAGTACTGGAGATTTATCTATCTTTCGCAACGCTATCCTCTGCCCCACGTATTTTAATGCACTCATCACTCGTCAATGCCTCATCATCACCGAAACCCACTCGCCGGCCTTCAGTTCGCCCACTTCCTCCGGGATGGCCAGGAAACAGTTAGCGCGGGTTAGGCTGACCACATCACCGGAACCTTTCCATTCTACCGGACTCACCTCCGGTTCGTAGTAGTTCCCTTCAAGTATTGCAGGGAGAAATCCCGCGAGCCCAGCTTTGCGTCGCAGGTCGCGGGTCATCCGCGCGCGCGTAAAGATGAGCGGAGCGGTCATTTCGCCAGCCAGCAGCGCCAGCGCGGGGCGGACGAAAAGCTCAAACGTCACCATCGTGGAAAGCGGATTGCCCGGCAAGCCGAAGATGAATGTCCTGCCCACTCTGCCGAAAACCAGCGGGCGACCGGGCTGGATATACACACCGTCAAAATAGAATTCCGCGCCGAGCTGCGCGAGTACCGGCTCGACCAGATCAAACTTGCCTGCCGAGACGCCGCCGCTCAACAAAAGCACGTCGTGCTCACAACCCCGCTCAATCATTTCGCGCAGGCGATCTTCGCGATCTTCCGCAATGCCCAGCGGCACAGGGATGCCGCCCGCCGCCTGGGTCTGCGCTTGCAACGAATAGCTGTTGCTGTTGCGAATCTCAAAGGGGCCGGGCGCGACATCCAGTTCGACGATCTCATCACCGGTGGGAAGAATCGCCACCGTCGGAGGTTTATATACGCTGATCTCCCGCAATCCCACAGCCGCGATCATGGCGATCTCGGCGTAACCGAGGCGGCGACCGGGAGTGAGGAGCGCCTCGCCGCGACGCGCTTCACTGCCCTGCGCAACGATATTTTCTCCAACGACCACCGCCATGTTGATCAACACATGATCTCCAGCGGCACTGGTCTTCTCGACCATCACCACTGCGTTCGCTCCAGCAGGCAAGGGAGCGCCGGTCATGATCTCGACGCAATCGCCTGCGCCAACCGCACCATCAAATGAAACGCCCGCGCGAGCCTGCCCCATCAGGCGCAGTCGAGCCTGGATCGCCGATACATCGGCGGCGCGGACAGCGTAGCCATCGCGAGTGGATCGCGGAAATGGAGGAAGGTCGCGGTCAGCGGAAACTGCCTGGGCCAGCACGCGAGTGCGAGCATCCTGCAAGGGAATCAATTCAGTCTGGAGGGAGAGCTTGGAGCTGCGGACGCGCTCCATGACGAGTTCGCGCGCGGCTTGAAATTTCATGACAGCCATGTGGGGCTTCAGTCCAACAGAGCCGCGCCTCAGCGGGGCAGTATCTGCTCCAGCCGCGTGCCGGAGCGCACGATGCTCTGGTCGCGCTCCGGGCCGGTGGAGATGATCGAGGCCTCGATACCCAGTTCACACTCCAGGTAGTCCATGTAGGAGCGCGCCTGCGCGGGCAAGTCTTCGAAGCGAGTAACGCCGAATGTCGGGCTCTTCCATCCGGGCAGCGTTTTGTAGATGGGCTTCAAACGCTCCCAGGCCTGAATGGACGCGGGCAATTCATGAACCGTCGCGCCATCGAGCTCGTATGCAGTGCAGACGCGAATTTCGTCAAAGGCATCAAGTACGTCGAGCTTGGTGATAATCAGGCTGCTGAGTCCGTTGATGGCCGCGCTGTAGCGCAGCACCGGCAGATCGATCCAGCCGCAGCGCCGTGCGCGTCCCGTTACAGAACCGAATTCATTGCCGCCCTTGCGCAGCGCCTCGCCGATTGGGCCGGTATCTTCGCTGGGGAATGGCCCCGCGCCGACGCGCGTAGCGTAAGCCTTAGACACACCCACGGCAGCCGTGATGCTGGTCGGCGGGATGCCTGTGCCGGTGCAAGCACCGCCGGCAGTGGCGTTGGAGGAAGTAACAAACGGATAAGTGCCGTGGTCCACATCCAGCAGCGTGCCCTGCGCACCTTCCATCAGCACTGATTTGCCCGCCTTGATCTCACGATTCAGCAGTCCGGCAGTGTCGGTGATGAGCGGGCGCAGGCGCTCGCACATGGCCAGATAATCGCTCACGATGGCCTCGCCGTCGATGGTGGCCGCACTGCCCATGCCGCGCAGTAGGTTGCGGCGGTCCTCCACCACACGACCCACCAGCGAACGGAAGATGGCCGCGTTGAGGCTGTCGCCCACACGAACGCCGAGCCGCGCCATCTTGTCCTGATAGGCCGGGCCGATGCCCTTCATCGTGGTGCCGATATGCGTTCGACCGGGCGCGTTCTCAAGTTCTTGCTCAATCAGGCGGTGATACGGAAATATCAGATGCGCGCGATCACTGACAAACAGACGGTCGCGAACGGTGACGCCGCGAGCCTCCAACCCGTCAATTTCCTTCAGCAGCGCGGCGGGATCAACGACAACTCCGTTGCCGATCACGGCTCTTTTGCCGGGGCGCAGAATGCCGGACGGGACTAGTTGCAGGACGAACTTCTCCGCGCCGATGGTCATGGTATGACCGGCGTTATGTCCGCCGGAGTAGCGCGCGACAATGTCGAAGCGGTTGGCCAGATAGTCGACGATCTTGCCCTTGCCTTCATCGCCCCACTGCGCGCCGATAATAATGACTGTGCTCATATATTCCTGTTCACAAAAATGAAGGCTGCCGCGGCAGCCCTCCACGCCAATCCTAAACTGATTTCACGCCCGTTACAACATATAAAAGCCACAACACAAAACGCCACACGAATGCACTTTATTGGCACATCCGCGTGGTCTATTTCGGTATGGTCGTGCGAATGCGCGGAAGAAATTCATCCGCGATTCATGGAAACTTTACAGGTTCTGCTTGATCAGACTCTCGATCGCTTCGCGGCCCTGCGCGCCGACGATCTGTCCGCGCACCTGGCCGTCCTTGAATAGCAGCAGCGTCGGAATGCTACGGATGCCATATTGGCCCGGCACCGCCTGATTCTCATCCACGTTCATCTTGGCTACCACGGCTTTGCCGATGTAGTCTCCCGCGATCGCCTCCACGGTGGGCGCGATCATGCGGCAGGGGCCGCACCAGGCCGCCCAGAAATCCACCAGAACAGGCTGGGAAGATTTCAGCACATCCGCGTCAAAACTTTGATCCGTTACGTTCAGAATATTGCCAGCCATGGCCAAATGCCTCCTCGGAATTACCTTACGGGTCCTCACTGGAGCTTCCGTACTCCGGCAGGTCCACGCACTAAACCGATTGGATGCCCAGAGTAAAACGTTTGATGCAAATAACTATTGTACCGCAGAATTAGCTTGATGAATTAGCTCGATGATACGGGCCTTCCCCGTTGTCATCCCCGTTGTCATCCCGCTCGTCGCTCGGGATGACGACAGCGAGTCGTGCTCACATCTCGCGGTAAAGCGTTTCATAGGCCTCCGCTGAGCGTGCCCAGGAGAAGTCTTTTTTCATGCCGTTCAACATGATCTGCTTCCACCCTTCGGGATTTCGAAACAGAGACAGGGCGCGCCGCACCGCCTCCAGCATGGCTGTGCCGGTGTATTTGGTAAAGCGGAACCCGGTGCCCTCGCCAGTCGCAGGGTCATAGTCCTCCACCGTGTCCGAGAGGCCGCCAATGTCCCGTACCACAGGCACTGTGCCGTAGCGCAGGCTGTAAATCTGATTCAGTCCGCACGGCTCGTAGTGCGACGGCATGAGGAACATGTCCGCACCGGCCTCCACCTTATGCGCCAGCGCGTCGTCATAGCGAATGCGAACTCCGACGCGGTCAGGATAGTCGCGCGCCAGAGTGCGGAACAACTCTTCGTACTCTGGCTCGCCCGTGCCGAGTACGGCCAGCCGCAGATTTTCCTTCATCAACAACGGAGCCACTTCCGCGATCAGGTCCGCGCCTTTTTGCCGCGTCAGCCTGGAAACGATGCCAATCAGCGGAGCATGGACATCGGTCTCCGGAAATTCGAACTCGCGCAACAAATCACGTTTGCACTCGGCCTTGCCCGAAAGATTCTTCGCTCCATATTTAGCGGCGATGAGCCGGTCGCGGGCCGGGTCCCACTCCTTGTAATCCGCACCGTTCAGGATTCCATGCAACTGGCCCGCGCGCGCGGCAAGTACGCCGTCGAGGCCACAGCCGAACTCCGGCGTCTGAATCTCGCTGGCGTATGTCGGGCTGACCGTGCTGATGGAGTCAGCATAGATCAGCGCGCCCTTCAGAAAACTCACGCCCCCAAAGAACTCCAACCCATCGATGCGGAACAAGTCCAGGCTCAGTCCGGCGCGCAGCAACGCATCGGGCGGAAACAATCCCTGATAGGCGAGATTGTGAATGGTCAGCAGAGTCCGCGTATGGGACAACTCGGGGTCGTCCACGTAGTCCGTGCGCAACAGCACGGGGACGAGTCCCGCCTGCCAGTCGTGGCAATGAATCACATCGGCGGGAAAGATCGACTTGGCCACCTCCAGCACCGCGCGCGAAAACAGGCTGAAGCGCTCTGGATTGTCGGGGTAATCCTTGCCGCCTGCTCCCACATAGAGTGATTCGCGGTCAAAATATGGCGGATAATCGACGAATATCCAGCGCACCGAGCCGCTCTTCAGTGCGCGTCGCGGAGCCTCCAGTATACGGAGAGAATGCTGATGCGAACCCAGCGTGACGGTTACGCCCGAAGCCAGCTCCCTGAATTTTTCGCTTGGCGTTGACCGGTGTCGCGGCAGCACCACGGCAACTTCCACGCCGCGCGCAGCCAGCGCTTGAGGCAGCGCGCCGATCACGTCGGCCAGCCCGCCCGTCTTCGAAAACGGCACGCCCTCGGAGGCGGCGAAGAGCACGCGTAGCGGCGCGCCGGAATTGGGTCTGACCATCGTACCCTCTCGCATCAACCTGGGCCTGCGACTTAATGCCTGCCTAAATGGCCACAGTACTGAACGCTCTTGCGCACTGTCAAGCATTGGGCGCGGCGGGAATTACCGAGGACAACAGATTTCGCCCATGCTGTGCCTCGTGCTATTATTTTCTTCCGCACGAAACTATTGGCAGCCCTCATAGCGCGCCCCGATCTTACGCAATATAGCCCAGGGTGCTACAGCAACCTTCGTGTGGTTGGTTCATCCGGCGTTGATTCACCATGCAGTGCAATCCTAACTGAGAGGTAATACCGTGTCAGAAAAGGTAGCAATGGCCGCAGCCCTCAGCACTGAGCAAGACCGGCTCGACGAGCTTTCCATCAACACCATCCGCATGCTCGCCGTGGATGCCGTCGAGAAGGCCAAGTCCGGCCACCCCGGCATGCCCATGGGTGCGGCGGCGATGGCCTACGTGCTGTGGACCCGCTTCCTGCGCCACAATCCCGCGAACCCCAAATGGGCCGACCGCGACCGCTTCGTGCTCTCCGCCGGACACGGCTCGATGCTGCTCTACGCGCTGCTGCATCTCACCGGCTACGATCTGCCGCTCGAGGAAATCAAGAATTTCCGACAATGGGGCAGTCGCACTCCGGGGCATCCTGAGCACGGCGTAGTGCCCGGGGTGGAGGCCACCACCGGCCCACTGGGACAGGGTTTCGCCAACGGTGTGGGCATGGCCATGACGGAGCGATTCCTCGCCAGTCACTTCAACCGGCCCGGCCACGTCATCGTGGATCACTTCACCTACGCTATCGTCAGCGACGGCGACATCATGGAGGGTGTCGCGTCGGAGGCCGCATCACTGGCCGGACATCTCGGCCTCGGAAAATTGATTTATTTATACGATGACAACCACATCACCATTGACGGCGAGACCTCGCTGTCGTTTTCCGAAGACGTCGGCATGCGCTTTCAAGCTTACGGCTGGCATGTACAAAAAGTGGATGGCAATGACTTACAGGCGGTCAATCAAGCAATCTCGCAGGCGCGCGCGGAGACCCGCAAGCCCTCACTGATTCAGGCGCGCACACACATTGGTTTTGGTAGTCCGAACAAGCAGGACAAGTCAGCGGCACACGGCAGTGCGCTCGGCGCGGATGAAATCAAGTTGACCAAAGCCGCGCTGGGCTGGCCTGTCGAGCCGACCTTCCACATTCCATCTGACGCGTTGCAAAACTTCCGTCAGGCCGGCGGGCGTGCTGCTGCGCAGGAGCAAGGTTGGAACGAGCGATTTGCGGCATATGCATCCGCACATCCGGAGTTGGCGCGCGAGTGGGCGCAGTGGCAGACGGGTGAGTTGCCTGAGGGTTGGAAAACTTCCCTGCCTCAGTTCAAGGCAGCTGACGGCGCTATGGCCACTCGAGTGGCCTCCGGCAAAGTCATCAACGCGCTCTCCGCGGCGATCCCGAATCTGATGGGCGGCTCGGCGGATCTGGCTGGGTCGAATGAAACCAACATCAAAGGCGCGGCGGATTTTAACGCCAATGCGCCGGGGCGCGTATTGCGCTTCGGCATCCGCGAGCATGGCATGGGCGGCGTTTTGAATGGCATGGCGCTGCATGGCGGCGTTCACTGTTTTGGCGCAACCTTCCTGGTCTTCTCCGATTACATGCGCGCGTCCATGCGCGTCGCCGCGCTGACGGAGCTACCGGTGATTTACGTCTTCACGCATGACAGCATCGCGGTGGGCGAAGACGGCCCCACGCATCAGCCCATCGAGCATTTAGCCGCGCTGCGCGCCATACCCAACCTGCTGGTGATCCGCCCCGCCGATGCCACCGAGACGTCCGCCGCGTGGCGCATCGCGCTCGAACACAAACATGGCCCAGTGGCGCTTGCCTTGACGCGGCAGAATCTACCGACCATCGACCGCGAGAAATCTCCCTCCGCCGACATGTTGGAAAAGGGCGCGTATACGCTGCTGGACGCCGAGACGGGACCGCTGCGGCTGATCCTGCTGGCGACCGGCTCGGAAGTCAGTCTAGCTGTGGATGCCCGGAAGAAACTGGAAGCGCAGGGCATCGGTACTCGCGTGGTGAGTATGCCCTGTTGGGAACTGTTCCTCGAACAACCGTTATCGTATCGCGAAGAAGTGCTGCCGCAGGCGGTGCGTGCGCGGCTGGCGATTGAAACTGGCTCTTCGTTTGGCTGGCGCGAGTTTGTGGGCGATGCCGGCGACACGCTTTGCATCAATCACTATGGAGCGTCCGCCCCCGCGGCTGTGGTACTGGAAAAGTTCGGCTTCACCGTGGACAACGTGGTGGCCCGCGCGACCGCGTTGCTGAAGTAAACAGAGCCGCGACCGTTAGGGAGCGGTGGTTGGCGTTCACTGCGGAAACCAACCACCGCTCCCTAACGGACGCGGCTCTGTGACCTCATTCCTGGCCTGCCAATTCTTGATAAGATGGACTCTTGCAGTCGTCTGTACATTTTTCTCAATGGGAGCGAGTCATGCGTGTTGTCGTCGGATCGGATCATGCCGGCTTTGAATTGAAAGCGCCGGTGGTGGATTACTTGAAGAGTCTGGGGCACACGCCGATTGATGTGGGCACGCACTCGACCGACGCGGTGGACTATCCCGATAGCGCGCGCGGGGTGGCCGAAAAGCTACGGGCCAAGGAAGCGGACCTGGGCATCATGATCTGCGGCAGCGGCGTGGGCGGGTCGATTGCGGCCAACAAGTTTCCCGGCGTGCGCGCGGCCGTCTGCCACGACATGTTCTCCGCGCATCAGGGCGTGGAAGATGATGACATGAACGTGCTGTGCCTCGGCTCGCGCGTCATCGGTCGCAACCTGGCGATGGACATCGTGAAAACCTTCCTGGGCGCAAAGTATTCCGGCCTGGATCGGCACCAGCGGCGGCTCGACAAAGTTAACGCGATTGAAAAGGAATTCGGCAAACCTTAGTCCTCATGCAATTCATCCCCTACGAGCAACTCAACGACACTCCGAATATCATCGTGGACGGCGCGGCCTACGAGGGTACGCTGCTCACGCTATCGCATTGGCCGCATTCGGGAACTCCGCGCGAGTTGCTGCGAGACACCTCCGCGGAAACGGCTTTCGCCTACCTGGATGCGCCTCAGTTTCACGTCGCAGCCGAAGCGGTCTCGAACAATCATTTTGACGAAGATGGGCTGATCGGCATTTTTGCGCTGGTCCATCCGTCCGTAGCCCAGAAGTATCGCGAGTTGCTGATTGACGCGGCTTCGGCGGGCGACTTCGGCGTTTACAGACATCGCGACGCCGCGCGCATCGCCTTCACCATCGCCACCTATGGCGACTCGATGGCGTCGCCCTTGGCGCTCGATCTGTTCGAGCTGCCCTATCCGCAGATGGCCGCCAATCTCTACCGCCGTCTGCTCGATCTGTTGCCGCGTCTGCTGACAAACATTGCGGATTTCGAGAGCCTGTGGCGGGATGAAGACAACCGTCTGACGGGGAGCGAAGAGCTGCTCGACCAAGGCGAGATTCGCATTGAGGAGAACCCCGCGCTCGACCTTGCCGTGGTGCATATTCCGGAGGGACTGCCGGAGACTACCGTGCATCGATTCGCACAAAGGACGCTGGCCGACTGCCACCCCTACGCGCTGAACAGCCGCACCGGGTGTTCGCGCATGTTGCTGGTGCGGGGACGACACGTGGAGTTTCATTATCGCTATGAGTCCTGGGTGCAGTTGGCATCACGGCGCCCGCCAGCGCGCGTTGATCTGTCGCCGCTGACCGCGGAACTGAATCAGATGGAAACATCCGGCGGGCAGTGGACATTCGAAGGCGTGGAAGCAATCACGCCGAAGCTGCGGCTCGAAGGCAGCCCCGCGACTTCGCTGGCGCCCGACGCGATTCGAGCCGCGTTGGAAAGTCATCTTGCCACTGGGGCCGCTGCGTGGAATCCATACGATTGATTCAGCCTTCTGATGGAACGCATATTTCCGTGGCCATTCTTCGGCCAATTCCGTCATAATCCTTCCTGGCGTTAGCACCTTTTTAATCCGTGAGCTTGCGATGAAAACAAGACCATCCCGCACATCGAGTATCGCCCGAAAGGACAGTTTTCCCGGAATGCACTGGGCGGCGCTCGGACCGTACGCATCCGCCGTGGCAGCCCGTCTGAAGGAGATGAGAGCGACAAGGTTCGCGCAGCGGTTTTGGGCGAAAGACTGCGGCTTGTGGAGTACAGACGCGAAGGCCGCGGGCGTGGTCGCCAATCGACTAGGCTGGCTGAGCGTGCTGGAGTCGATGCGCGACGATGCGGGCCTGATCCGCGCCATCAGCACCGAGTCCCGTACGGTGGGCTTCACCCACGCGCTGCTGTTGGGCATGGGCGGCAGCTCGCTCTGCCCCGAGGTGTTGCGACAGACGTTTGGACCTCAGCCGGGATATCCTGACATGGCCGTGCTGGACAGCACCGATCCGCAGGCCGTGCTGAACGCGGCGGCACGCGCGCCCATCGAGAAGACCCTCTTCCTGGTCTCCACCAAATCCGGATCAACCATTGAGACCTCCAGCTTCTTTGCATATTTCTACGGGCAGTTGGAGAAGAAAGTAGGAGCGTCCGCGGGCAGAAATTTTGTGGCAATCACCGACCCCGGCTCGCCGTTAATCGCCCTGGCAGCGGAGAAGGGTTTCCGGCGCGTGTATCAGAATCCTGCGGACATCGGCGGTCGCTACTCGGCCCTCTCCTATTTTGGATTGGTCCCCGCCGCATTGATGGGCATCGACATCAACCGGCTTTTGGCCCGCGCCATGTCGCTGTTGCCCTACGGACCGGGTGCGATTAGCGAAGACAACCCGGCGATTCAACTGGGCGCAATCCTCGGCGAACTGGGACTGCAGGGCCGAAATAAAGTCACGCTGGCACTCTCCCCCGAGATCGCTTCGTTTGGCTGCTGGGCGGAGCAACTGGTCGCCGAGAGTACCGGCAAGCAGAGCCGCGGACTATTCCCGGTGGATGGAGAGCCGCTGCCTGCGCCGAAGGACTGCGAAGACGACCGCGTGTTCGTCCAGATGAGTTTGGCGGGCGTCGAACGCAGCGATGCGGATCGCCAATTACGCGCGCTCGAAAAAGCCGGGCATCCCGTCGTTCGCATCATGCTGAGGAATAAGCTGGACATCGGTCGCGAGTTCTTGCGCTGGGAAATTGCCACGGCGGTGGCGTCGTCCATCTTGGGCGTGAATGCGTTCGACGAACCGAACGTCAGTGAAAGCAAGGCCAACACCGGACGACTGCTCAAGGCACTGGCAAGCAAGCGTCTCCCGCCCCGCAAAGCGGTTCTGCGCGCATCCGGCGTGAGCGTCTACGGGAATATGCCAACCACTGTTGCCAAGAGCCGGGAGCCAAAAATAACAATGCGGGATGTGATCGCCAGTCAACTGAGGCGCGGGCAAGCCGGAGGGTACTTGGCGATATTGGCATATCTGACGCCATCACCTGCAACCGACCATCTGCTGCAACGGCTACGCATCACGCTGCGTGGCGCGCTGGGCGTGGCCAGCTCCGTCGGTTACGGCCCGCGCTATCTACACTCCACCGGGCAGTATCACAAGGGAGGCCCGGCGAGCGGATGCTTCTTGCTGATAACGGTTAAGAGCAAGAAGAAAGTGGCCATTCCTGGCCAGCCCTATGGGTTTGAAACGTTGATCGAGGCGCAGGCACTTGGCGATCTGGAGGCCATCGAGAGCCGCGGTCTACCCGCCTTGCACTTTGAGCTTTCCGCCGGGGATACCTCCCATGGACTGCGCGCGTTGTGCCAGTGGGCCACTCGGGCATTCTCGAGAAAGTCCCGCGTATAATCCAACACAAAATAGTTGACCGCAGTCGCCACTCACTACATTTTTGTCGCCAACTCCCCCAGTTCACCTATTTTTTGTCCGTTGCTAGATAGGGCAAACTTTACAACCTCCCGGCGTGGAGTTAGGATAATTGTGAGCAGCCAAAAAACAGATGGAGAGAAATCGAGTCCGAGCAGCCGTTCCAAGACCTTGAAGGCCTGACTGGAATTGGTGATGGCGTGCTTGAGGTGCGCCTGTCGGATAATCGGCGAGGACGACGCAGAGATGATGGAGACCGCGATGACTAATACCAAGACCGCAACGCTCAGCGTTGGCGGCAAGACACTGGAGATGCCGCTGATCACCGGCACCGAGCAGGAGACTGCGATCGACATCGCGGCGCTGCGCAAGGAAACCGGATGCATTACCATGGACCACGGATTCATGAACACCGGGTCCTGCACCAGCGCCATCACTTTCCTCGACGGCGAACAGGGCGTACTGCGCTATCGTGGAATACCCATTGAGCAGCTCGCCGAAAAGTCCAACTTCATCGAAGTGTCGTACCTGCTCATCTACGGCAAGCTGCCCTCGCGGACCGAGCTGGATGCCTTCAGCCACGCGGTTACTCATCACTCGATGATCCACGAGGACATGAAGCGTTTCTTCGACGGCTACCCCTCGACCGCGCATCCCATGGCGATTCTGTCTGCGATGGTCTGCTCGCTTTCCAGCTATTATCCGGAGGCGCTCGAAAAACTCTCCGAAGATCAGTTGCGCATGACCTTCATCCGCTTGCTCGGCAAGATGCCCACGATTGCCGCGTTTTCTTACAAGAAGTCCATGGGGCAGCCGTTCATGCATCCACAGAACACGCTGAGTTATTGCGAAAACTTCATGCACATGCTGTTCGCCGTGCCGGCGGAAAAACATGACGTCGACCCAGATGTGGCCCGGGCGCTGGATCTGCTGCTGATCCTGCACGCCGACCATGAACAGAACTGCTCCACCTCCACCGTGCGTCTGGTGGGCAGCAGCCAGGCGAATGTTTTCGCGTCCATCTCGGCGGGCATCTGCGCGCTGTGGGGAAGGCTGCACGGCGGGGCCAATCAGGAAGTGATGGAGATGCTGGAGCTGATCCGTGACGATGGCGGCAACGTCGACAAGTACGTCGCCATGGCCAAGGACAAGAAGTCCGACTTCAGGCTGATGGGCTTCGGTCATCGCGTCTACAAAAACTTTGACCCGCGCGCAAAGATCATCAAGGTCGCCTGCGACAAGGTGCTCGATAAGATGGGTGTGCACGATCCACTGCTGGACATCGCCAAAAAACTGGAAGAGCATGCGCTGAAGGATGACTACTTCAAGAGCCACAACCTCTATCCCAACGTGGATTTCTACAGTGGCATCATCTACAAGGCCCTGCGCATTCCGACCAATATGTTTACAGTGATGTTCGCGCTGGGGCGGCTCCCTGGCTGGATCGCCAACTGGAAGGAAATGATGGAAGCGACACAGACCAAGATTGGACGCCCGCGTCAGATATACACTGGGCCAACCACTCGCGATTACGTGCCGATGGAGAAAAGGGGATAGGCGGCGAAAACTCTAAAAGCAAAAACAAAGAATCCCAGACGGGTCTGCTCCGTTTGGGATTTTGTATTTTGGGTGGATTTGATCAGAGCCCCGACCGCCAGGGAGGGGGCACGGCTGCCGATTATCGCTGACCGACGAACGTACCCCCTCCCTGGCGGTCGGGGCTCTGATCCGGAAAGCTAGTCGCCATGAGCGGGTGAAACCGATTCGCTGCCGGGACGCATGGCCAAGCCAGAGCGGGCGTGGCGGCGCTCCAGGCGCTCTTCGGCGATGGCGTAGAGAGTAGGAACAAAGAGCAGCGTAATGGCAGTGGATGTTAGCAGGCCGCCGATCACCACGCGAGCCATGGGCGCCTGCACTTCGCCTCCTTCGCCAATCCCGAAGGCCATGGGCAATAGGCCTAATATCGTGGCGGAAGTGGTCATCAAAATGGGGCGCAGGCGCGTGCGGCCGGCCTTGGTTACCGCGTCGAAGACGGAGAGCCCGTCACGACGGCGCAGAACGTTCGAGTAATCCACCAGCAGGATGGCGTTGCTCACGGCGATGCCCGCCAGCATAATCACACCCAAGAAGGCTTGAATCGAGAACGTGGTCCCGGTGATGAGCAATGTAACGGCCACGCCCACCGCTGCCAGCGGAATGGAAAACAGTATGATCAGCGGGTCGCGCCAGGACTCATACTGCGCAGCCATCACCATGTAAACCAGAATGATCGCCAACAGCAGTGCAAACACCAGTTGGCGGAATGACTTCTGCTGCTCCTCATACTCGCCGCCATAGAGGATGGCGTAACCGGAAGGCAATTGTGCCTTCAACGGATCGACGCGCGCCTGAATGTCGCGCATCACCGAGCCGAGGTCGCGGCCGATGAAGGCGGCCTGAACGGAGATCACGCGCTCGCGGTCATCGCGCTCAATGGAGACCGGGCCTTCCGTCCGCCGCTTGGTAATCAAGCTGCCGATGGGCACGGTGCCGCCGAGCGGCGTGCTCATGGGGATCAGGTCCACGCTTTCGAGCGCGGTGCGATCGCCTTCCTGCAGGCGCACCACGATGTTGTACTCATGCCCTCCCTCGCGATAGAGGCCCGCCTGGCGACCCGCCACGGCCGTCTCCAGCACTTCGCCGAGGGCGCTGACGTTCAATCCGAACAGCGCAGCCTTCACGCGGTCGGGACGGATCAGCATCTCCGGCATTCCCTCTGACCTGCTCACGCGAACCGTGGTGATGCCCTGCACTTTTTGGACTTCCTCTTGCACCCGGCGCGCCAAGTCATTGGAACTGTCGATGTCAAAACCGCGAATCGAGACCGAGGCGCGTTCACCACCCTGCCCGCCGCCGCCCATGCCCGGCATCATCATGCCGCCCGACGAGTTGGAGCGGACCCGCACGCCCGGCTCCACGTTCAGAGCATCGTTCAGAACTGCGGCGATCTCCTGCGAAGAGCGCTGGCGCAGTTCGCGATCGACAAGGCGGACTTGAATCTGGGCTCCGTGCGCGCCGCCACCGCCACCGGGGCCGAATCCTCCACCACCCCCGCCGATCTGGACCACCAGGTTCTGCAACTCAGGCACTTCGCGGCGCACAATCGCTTCCATGCGCTGGACAACCTCGTCGGTAGAGGCGAGGTTGGTGCCCGTGGCCAATTCCAAATTGACGTTCACCTGTCCCTCGTCGGTCTGCGGCGAAAGCTCCACGCCGATATAAGGGACGAAAAAGACAGTGACCACGATGCTGGCCAGCGCGCCAAAGATCACCGTCTTGCGGTGCCTCAAGGCCCAGCCCAGTACACTCTGGTAGCGCGCATCCAGCGCTTCCAGCGCGCCGCCGACGGTCTCCGCCAGCCGGTGCAATACGGGATGCGTCTCCGCCGAGGGCGTTTCGGTGCGCAGATACTTTGAGCACAGCACGGGGATCAGCGTCAGCGCAACGATCAGCGAGCAGAACAGCGCGAAGGCTACGGTGTAGGCGAGCTGCGAGAAGATCACGCTGGTGATGCCGCTCATAAAGGCGATGGGCACGAAGACAATGATGGTGGTCAGCGTCGCGGCGATGATGGCGGTGGAGACCTCTTCCGTCCCGGAGATGGCGGCTTCGACGCGCGACTTGCCCGCCTCGCGATGCCTGAAGACGTTTTCCAGCACCACGATGGCGTCATCCACCAGGCGGCCTACCCCCAGCGCGAGACCGCCCAGCGTCACCGTGTTCAGCGTGAAGCCGGAGAAATAGAGCAGCGCGAAGGTGGCAATCAGCGAAATGGGAATCGACAGCGAGACGATCAGCGTGCTGCGAATATTGTGCAGGAACAACAGCAATATCAAAATTGCCAGCGATCCGCCGATGAGCGCATGTTCTTTTACCGTGGAGATGGAACGTTCGATGAAACGCGACGAATCATTCAACGTCTCCACGCGAATCTGCGGGAAGTCCCGATTGATGCGCTCGGCTTCGGCGCGAATTCCGCGAGCCACCTCCACGGTGTTGGCGCCGGACTGCTTCTGGACGTTGACGCGCACTCCGGGTTTGCCGTTAACGCGCACCAGTTGCTGCAAATCCTCGGTGCCATCGTCCACGACGGCCACGTCGCGCAGATAGACGGGCACCCCGCCGCGGATGGTCAGAACCGAATTACGGATCTGGCCGAGGTCCTGGAACTGGCCCTGCGTGCGCAGCGTCAGATCAAAGCGGCCTTCCTCGACATTGCCCGCCGGTCGATTGGAATTTTCCGCGCGAATCAGGTTGACCACTTGATTAACAGAAATGTTCAGCGCGCGCAGCTTTTCGAGCGCGAGATTCACGTGAATCTCGCGGCGTAAACCGCCCTGCACCTGTATCTGCCCAACGCCCGGAACGCGCTCCAGCCGGTATTGAATCTGGTCCTCGGTGAACTGGCGTAGTTCCCGCGGGTCCATGTCGCCGGAGACGGCGAGGAAGATAATCGGGAACTGATTGCTGTCGAACTTCAGTACCTGCGGCGCATCCACACCGTCGGGAAGCTGGTTGCGGACACGATCAAGGCGGGTGCGAATCTCGTTGGCGGCCTCGTCGAGATTGGTTCCCCAGGCAAAGCCCACGTTGACGCGACTATTGCTGTCGTTGGAATTGGAGGTTACTTCCTCGACGCCGGGCGCCGAGCCCACGGCGTTCTCAATGCGCCGCGTGATCAGTTGCTCGACCTCTTCCGGCGCCGCGCCTTCGTAGCGGGTGTTGACCGAGATGCGCGGCATCTCGATATCGGGCATCAAATCAATGGGCAGGTTGACGAAGGAGATTCCGCCGAGCAGGATGGCCACGGCGCAGGCGATATACACCGAGACGGAACGTCGGATGGCTAGCTCGGGAAGACTCATGATCGCGCTCCCGGACGAGTGCTGCGTGCTGGGTTGCCTTCGCGAACGCCCGCTCCTGGCCGGGCGGTGGTCTCATCATTTACCACTGGTTCGTCCGCCCCGGACTGCACTTCCACGGGTGCCCCGTCCTGTAAACCTTGCGTGCCCCGGGTAATAATCTTCAACCCCAAGGTCAATCCGGAAATGACCTCCACACCGTTGTCCGTGGTGATGCCCGTTTCAATGGGCCGGAAACGCGCACGGCCATCTTCCAGTACATTCACTCCGGGCTGGTCCCCGCGCATGACGATCGCCTCGCGCGGAATCAGCAGCGCGGTACGATTCCCGCCCATCTCCATCTGGATGCGCGCGGACATCTCGGCCTTCAATTGGCCATCTGGATTGGGAATCTCCACCTGCACGGAGCCGCTGCGCGTGGCCGGATCGAGGATGGGCGAGATGCGCGCCACGCGGCCCTCGATGGTGCGGCCCTGCAAGGCGTCCATGGATACCAACGCGCGGTTGCCCACGCGCAGCCCGGTGAGATGTTCCTCGGGAACACGCACTTCAGTAACCATTGACGAAAGCCGTAAGACGCCGACGATGGGATTATTGGGATTGACCAGCGCACCGGGAGAAACGTGCCGAGTGGCGACCCAGCCCGTTAGCGGAGAGAGCACCTGAGTCTGCTGACGACGAATGCGCAGCTCGTTGAGGTCGGCCTGCGCCTGGCGAATCTGCGCATCGGCCAGCGTTACCTGAGTTTGCACCACGCGCGCGCGCGTCTGAGTGGTCTCCATCGACTGGCGCGAGAGCAGTCCTTCGGTTTGCAACTGCTGCGCGCGCCGATCATCAGCCTGCGCGTTCTCCAACTCGGCCAGGCGCTGCGCCCTGGTGGCCTCTGCTACAGCAAGCGTCGCTTCGGCCCGCAGCACCTGTTGGGCCAACTCGTCTCCTTCCAGTTCCGCGATCAACTGACCCTCGCGCACCGGGTCGCCCACATCGACAAGGACACGTTGCACCTTGCCGGTAATCTTGGGAACCACCTCCACCGACTCCTTGGCTTTCAGCGAACCAGTGAGGGATATTTGCTCACGAATGGAACCCTCAGTGACTACCGCAGTGTCGACCAGCGTGGGCCGGCTCATGAATCCACGGTTGCCACCCTGGCCGCCTTGGCCCATTCCCTGTCCGCCTCCACCATTTCCGTCGCGTCCTGAAGATCCAGCATCGCTTGGCGGACTGCCGTTAGGCGGATGCGCCTGCACAGCGGTCAGATCGCGCTTAATGAAATAGCGCACGGAAAATACGCTGACCACCGGCACCACCACCAGCGCGAATATCAACAATAACTTTGCTCGTTTACTCATTTCCTGCAATTCCGCCTTCGCGTTTTTCACGCCGATACGAATGGCTATACGTTGTAATGAATTAAGGGATTTCCCCGAACTTTCAGAATACCAGACTCTTGCATTCATTAGACGGGCTTCCCCCCTGATAAGGTTGCCGCAAAAACCTGCTTGAATCGGGCACAGAGACTGTGCGATTGTATTTGTCCGGCCCTGCGCACCCGTGTTCGTGTAGGATTGCCAGTCCGCAGGCTTAGTGAACCCGGAAATTAAGTGATGGGACCTCCAAGTTCATATCTATGAGAGATGCCGTGTTGCTGTTTCCCGAGCTCGAGCGCAAGACGCCTGAACCACGTTCCACCGGCGTATGCCCGTCGCAGAAAATCGAGGAGTTCATCGCTTCGGAGATGATCCGGTCTGCGCAGCCCATCGTCCCCAAGCAGATTCAGCCGGCCAGTTTAGACCTGCGTCTGGGCCCAGTCGCTTACCGCGTGCAGGCCAGCTTCCTGCCTGGAAAGAATTCCACGGTCGCGGAAAAGATCCGCACGTTGGGCATGGGCGAGATTGACCTGACTCGCGGCGCGGTCTTCGAGAAGCGCTGCGTCTATATCGTCACGCTCATGGAGGAATGGTTTCTGCCGGAGGATTGTGCAGGCAAGACCAATCCCAAAAGCACTACCGGGCGGCTCGATATCTTTACACGATTAATAACGGATTATGGAACAGAGTTCGAGCGCGTGCCTCCCGGCTATCGCGGCAAGCTCTACGCGGAGGTGGTTCCGCGCACCTTCAGCGTGCGCTTGCAGGCTGGCATGAGTTTGAACCAGGTGAGATTTATTCGCGGCAATCCGGCGCCTCTCACAAAGGACTTCGAGTTGGGTAAGCTGCATGAGGAAGACCCGCTGGCCTTCACGCCAGATAATCTTCCCGCGGACTCGCCGCGGCTGATTTCCATTGACCTTGCCGGGTTTGGGCCGGAACCGCAGGGCAAGGACGCTATCGTCGGATACAAAGCCAAGGACCACGCGCCGCTGGTGGATCTTTCACTCGTCGATCACTACAATCCGTCCGAGTTTTGGGAGCCCATCCACGCAACGCCGCGAATCATCCTGAACCCGGATGACTTCTACATTCTGGTGTCCAAGGAAAAAGTGCGGGTGCCGCCGGAGCTGGCGGCGGAGATGGTGGCGTTCGATCCGTCGATGGGCGAGTTCCGCATCCATTACGCGGGATTCTTCGATCCCGGATTCGGACACGACCTCCACGAAGGCCGCGGCACACGAGCGGTATTAGAAGTTCGCTCACACGAAGTTCCCTTCGTGCTGGATGACGGGCAGGTCGTCGCGCGACTCGAATACGAACGCCTCACCGAGACTCCGTACAAAATCTACGGGCCCAAGATCGGCTCGTCCTACCAGTCCCAGGGCCTCTCTCTCAGCAAACAATTCAAGCGCTGGTAAGCCCACGCGATTCTCTGAAACCCTATTTTTTCTTGTCGGAGTTCAGCACGCCGGCTTTGGCGAAGTCGGTGGTGGCAACTTCAACGAAAGCAATCGTCACGTTGTCCGGTTGCGTGCCCATCTCCTGAACGATGGTTTCCGTGATGCGCTCAGCGACCTTGCGCTTCTGGTCCGTCGTGCGACCCGTGAGCATAGTGATCTGAATGTGTGGCATTAACTTCCTCCAAGAAGTTATGAAAGCGTCCAAGCGGCGCGAGTTGCCAAATATCTGACCATCGTCTTGGCAATCTCGCAAATAGCCCATCAATTTAGCATAGTCCTGTCCAAAAAGTTGATTTAATCAACAAACTTTATTTTGTATTTAGGGCTTTACTATTTTCAATGGGTATGCAAGAGTGTATTCAACGGAGGATGTACTTCTTCTCCAAAGACGGTTTCAGAGGAGACTTTGGACAACTCGGAGGGGTTGAAGGACATCCAACAAATAACCACACATACTGACTAGACTTGACCAAAAGCCATCCGCCCCGGATGGCGCGTCCATAGGGCCGAGAAAGCTAATCCAACCCACCCAAAGGGTTAGCGGACTCGGCCCGTTTTTTTGATACGGGCAGTTCTCCACGGAATCGGCTGAACGGCTATACTCAAAGCATATGGACTGCATCGACACCAATATCGCCATGAAGTCTCCGGATGCCGCCAGCCAGCCGTGGCGTGTGATCGCGGCGGTAGCCGACTTGATGTTTACGGCCAAGATATTAGCGGCGGCGAAGCAGGCTGGTTGCCCTGTGCAGTTCATCCAGCACGAAGAAAAACTGATCAGCGCGGTGCCCGGCAGTTCGTGTCTGGTGATCGTCGATCTGAATCATCTGACGCTCGATGGTGTCCGCCTCATCTCACGCTTGAAGGCGGAGCCAGCCACGGCGAGCATTCCGGTGCTGGGCTATCTCTCCCACACGCAGATTGACCTCAAACGCGCCGCCGAGCAGGCCGGCTGCGATCTGGTGCTGCCGCGCTCCGTGTTTTCGCAAAACATCCACGAAATTCTCCGCCGCCAATCCTGCCACCTGTAAATGCATTGGTAATCGACGCCGTGGTAGCCACGGCACGATTTTTGTGCCGTGGGCTTTTCGTCCCGGCGTACACCCTCGCCAAATCCCACGGCACCAACTGCGTGCCGTGGCTACGCAGACACCGCACTTTGGAAGTGATCGAGGATGGCGCGCACCAGCGCGGGCACGGTGTGCTCGGCGGGCTCCATGGAGACGGCAAGGCCATGGTCGCGCAACGTCTGGCTGGTGATGGGGCCGATGGAGGCGATCTTCACACTGTCGAGATGCCGCCGCAGTTCGGCCTCGGGCAGCAGCTTGAAGAGATTATTCACGGCGGAGGAACTCGTGAACACCGCCAGCGTGGGCGCGTGCCGCTCGAAGATCACTTGAGCGCGCTGCGCCGAATCTTGCGGCAGCACTGAGCGATAGGCCTCCACCACATCCACACGTGCGCCGCGTGCGCGCAGTGCATCGGGCAGGACATCTCGCGCCACTCGCGCTCGGGGCATCAAAATGCGCTTGCCCTTCAATGGAACTCGTGCGAAGGACTTCACCACGCCCTCTGCGACATACTCGTTCGGCACCTTGTCCACCTGCAGATGAAGCGTGCGCAACTCGTCCGCCGTGGCCGGGCCGATGGCGCACAGCTTCGCTCCAGTCAGCGCGCGGATATCCTGCCCTGCCTGCGCCAGTCGCTTCATGAACTGGCGCACGCCATTGGCGCTGGTGAAGACGAGCCAATCGTACTGCTTGATTTTCTTGAGCGCGCCATCCAGCCCCGACCAATCTTCAGGGTCTTCTATGGCGATGGTGGGCAGTTCCAGAGTTTCGGCACCCAGGGCGCGCAGCGGTTGCACCAGCTCGGCTGCCTGATTTCGCGGCCGTGTAATCAGAATCCGCTGGCCGAACAGCGGCTGCTTCTCGAACCACTGCAGCGTCTCCCTCATGCGCACCACATCGCCGACAACGGTCAGCGCGGGAGGCTTCAATCCCGCCGCGTGAACTAGCTCGACGATGGTGGCCAGCGTGCCGGTGACTACCTGCTGCTCACCGCGCGTGCCCCAGCGAATCACGGCAACCGGTGTCGAAAACGAGCGGCCCGCGCGGATCAGATTTTCAGCGATCTGAGGAAGCGTCTTGACGCCCATGAAGAACACCAGCGTCGATGCCCCGTGCGCAATCTTCTCCCAATCAAGATGCGAGGCTTCTTCCTTCTCCGGGTCTTCGTGCCCGGTGAGGAAAAGTACGCTGGAGGCCAGTTGGCGATGCGTGAGCGGTATACCCGCATAGGCCGGCACGGCGTAGCCCGCGCTCACGCCGGGAACAATCTCGAAGGGGATGCCCGCGCGAGCCACGAACTCAGCCTCTTCCCCGCCGCGACCAAAGATAAACGGGTCGCCCCCTTTCATCCGGCACACGACTTTGCCTTCGCGAGCCTTGGTCACCAGAAGCGAGTTGATCTCCGCCTGCTTCATGCGGTCATCGGCGTGCATGCCGACGTAGATGACCTCGGCATCGGGACGCGCCCACAGCAGCAGCTCTGGATTAGCCAGATAATCGTGGATGATGACGTCGGCGCGGCACAAGATTTCGTGACCCTTGAGCGTCAGCAGACCGGGATCTCCCGGCCCCGCTCCAACCAGATACACCTTTGCCGCCAGAGACACCTTCGCCGCCAGGTGCACCTTCGCCGGTGGATACATCTTCGCCGGTAGTCTCGCTGCATCACGCTTCATAGTGCGATCTTACAACGAAGGTTTACTGAATTGTAATTGGGGTTAGAGCTTTGCCGCGTCTGATCCAGCGACTTCAATCCGACCTGGCAGAACTGTGAGGCTGTCAATGGAGTATGGCAGGGAAAACGGCTCATCCAGTTTAACGCTGGGAAAGCGCGGCGTCATGAAAATGCTCATCAATGCATCGATCAAAATCTGTGGCACGGGATAGCCATTCAAGGTAACCGCTTCGAGCTTGAACTCACCCTGCCCATTGGTGCCGGAGAGCTGGCCTTCCACCCGGAGAGCGTGCTGCCCGAACAGCAGGTATTGCCATACCAGCGGGACGGGCGTCGGCGCAGACTGTTTCAGCAAATCAAAGTCCAGTTGCGCGGTCCCTAAGACACGGCCGCTCTGAAACTCCACTTCGACGGCGGAGACCCCATTCGGGTATGCACCGGCCAGGTCCAGCGCGAGTAAAGAGTTTGATTCCTGTTGAGACACATGGATGCGATCAGGAGAGACCGTCATCGATTCTATATTTCCCGGAATCCCCGGCTTTTGAAACGCTCCGCCCTGAATGCTCTTCAGCTTAGCGCGAGCAGAGTTGGCAGCCTCACGCGTTACACCATCGGCCGCCATCAGCGCCGGAACATACAGGGCCAGCAGCATCGCAGCTTGCAGAATCCGGAGCAGCCGCAGGAGGGGAGCCGGCCTTGCGGGCGGTGTGCCCTGACCATCATAAGCAAGCCGGCGGTTCATATCGTGAGTCATCATGTCATTCACCTCAGTGGTTCAGCAGGCTAGGGCGAATTACCTAACGGGTTTGTAGCGATGCATTGCGATTCACTGGAATGGCCTCGACCAGCCGGAGATCGGAGAGTGCCCCGACCCACTGCTGCGCCAGCCCCTCTTTCCGGCCCTCGCTCAAACTCTCGACCGTAAGATTGACGGCATGGTCAAAACCGATCGTGCCCGTGGCTCGGTACACATCGGCGACGCGCCGAACAGCGTCTCGGGACGCCGCTGTGGCCGCAAATTCATTGATCTGAACTGACTGTTTGGCAATCTGGAAACTCGCTTTGAACTCCGCGAATTCAGCGGCCGCAGGCAATGCTTTGGCATCGGGAACAGGAGCGGGAGCAGTGGCGACAACGGAAACCGCGGATGGGGAAACCGCGGATGGGCCGCGTTGCAACGGCCAACGGCGCACCGTGATTTCCTTTCCACTCAACTCACCGGCCCCCTGCAACTCCCGCTGTACCTGCTCCCAGTTGTCACCTGAACCCTTCAACAACAGCTCTCCATTGAGATGACCGGCGAACTGTCCGCGCCATTCCGGAAAACGATCCGCTAACGCCTCGGCATTCACTCGCTGAAACTTCGTCGACAAATCAATTGCGAAGGGCGCATCGGACAGGCGAAACACCCCTTCGCCCTGCACTTCGCCGTCGGCAAGGCCTGCGCGAACCTGGCTCAGCGTTAGCGCGCCACCATCCCACTTCGCGCTTCCCGTTGCGTTCGTGAATTCCAGGCCGGCATAGAGTATCCGTGCCGCTTTGAGTTTTCCTACGGCCGCCAGCGGCGGGAATGCGCGATGACTCACCGGTTTATTCCTGTTGAATAATGCGGAGAGCCATGAACGCTCACTGGCTGGCAACGGCTTCGCGGCTGAATCAAGATGCAACTCATCCGTCTCCAGATTGAAGGTGATCGCAATGGGCGGAAGTGGGACGGGTTCGGAGAGCGAGACTGGAGCGGGCAATGAAAGGGTTGCGACGCCGCGTAAAGCAGTATCCCCGATTTTTCCAGCAAGTGAACGCATCTGCATGGTCCGGTTACGGAACTGCACTCGCGCCGAGGTCAACTCCAGCGGAACTTCCAGCCGGGATACGCGCATCTGCGCGCCGTCTATATCAGCGCGTCCAGTTAACTTCACGGATGAATCGGCGGCATAGTTGATCTCCAGATTCAGCGCGGCGGAACCAGCCGTCATCGACAACCATGCGGCGCTCGGCTCGCCACGCAACTCACTTCTAAACAGGGGAGCCCAGTGCAGCAGTTCGGTTAGGGCAATCTGATTGCCTCGCAGCGCAATGCTGCGAACCGGATCGAACAGGTTGCCGCGCGCGACGATCCGCAGCGGCCCTCCGGCGCCGAAATCCGCCGTCGCGGGGCCAGCCTCGAACTTTCCCTTCCCAAATCGTATAGGCACGGATCCCATGCGCACACGGGCGACGGGAGAAGCAGCGTCTTTCTCCGTTCCTGGCGCAGACGGCATCGCCACACTATCGGCGATGAGCCGCTGAAATTCCGCGTGCTCGATCAGCAGTTCCCCGCTCCACGTTTCGGGCAGCCCATGCATCTCGATACTGCCGCCAAGCATTCCCTTGATCTGTAAACTCGGGTCCAGCCCCAGGGAGAACTGTTCGGCGAGGGCGCTCAGCGCGGTCAGGGAGAGGTCGTTGAGCTGGGCGTCCAGCCGCAACAGTGGAATGGTGGAAAGCTGCTCGATCCGTCCTTCCACGCGAATCCGTCCCGCCTTCCGCGCACCGCCCTTTAGCGGCCCGCCGGAAATGGGGCCGGAAATGGGGAACGAAAGGTTCACAACCTGGAATGCGTCCTGCTGGAGATCGAGGATGCCGGAAAATTCAGCGGGAATCTCTGTGGGCGTATGACGAGGTATCTTGTCCCAGCTATGCAGATCACTCATAACGGCACGGCCCATCACGCGCAGCAGCGAAGTAGTTCCTGCGACTTCGCCGGATACGTTGAGCGATCCGTGTACGCCCTGCTCCGATCCCGCCAGGACGCCGGCGACTTCGCCGAGCAACGCATCTTCGACGCGCCAACTCAGCTTCATGGGCACGCCCGCAGCCGTCAATCCAGCGCCCGCGAATGGACCAATTTGCCCTTCACCGCGAACAAGAAACGCGGGCATTTGAGCGAAGGTGGAGCGGCTGGGAGTTGCCGAGAATTCAACCACCCAAGGCTCATTCGGTTTACGCGGGGCTCGCAAATCAAGATCCAGAGCGCCCAGGTACAGCGTCTTCTTGCGATTGTCCAACTTGATGTTCCAGCGGCCATCTACAATTCGGATATCAGGATAATTGGAGGAGTAATCAGGAATGCCGGGATCCGCGGCGTTCCCTTCGCCAACACCGGAGGCCGTCGCGTGCGCACCCGCCAGTGTGGAGAAATTCCATATCCCTCCATTCTCTGTGGCGGCACGAACCAGATTGATGCTGGGCCGGACCAGCGTGATGCGGGAAAACTCGAAGCGACGACGCCAGATGGAGCGAACGGCCAGCCGCGCCTCCACCACTTCGATGCGGGCCACCGGCTCGATCCCGAAGCGCGGATCGTCTGCAATCTCCACATTCTCGACTTCAAAGCCCAGTCCCAGGCTCACACCGGAATCCAATCCACCAACCAAATGCGGATGCACGTCGCCGACGCGCACCGGGCGACCCAGACTGATTGAGAGCGCGGCGGCAATTTCGTCCTGCAAATAATTCAGGCGCACCAGAATGGGAAGCAGCCATCCGGCCAGCAATAGCCCCACCACAAGGCCCACGACGCGACGCTTGAAGAAACGCCGATGCGGCCCCGGAGTAGCTAACTCCGGGGAGCCCGACCGCTCGATTTGTTCCTGATTTGTCACAAGAATCTCGTTTTCAAATCCGCGCCGCGACCGAAAGAGAGCGGTCACTTTGAATGGTCACAGAGAGTCGGCGAAGGTTACCGCGCCCTTCGGTCACGGCTCTATCAGATCAACTAACGAATGATATGGAACATGCGGGCCCAGCGCGTCTTTTGCGGGAAGTTCAATAGCACATGGACCACGCGCGTCAGATAATTCCCCGCTCCCGACTCGCGATACTCCTCGCTGGTGGACTCAAACGACCAATAAAGGATCAGTGGTTTGCCAACTATATTCTCGCGCGGCACAAACCCCCAGTAGCGGCTATCCGAACTCATGTCGCGATTGTCGCCCATGGCGAAGTACTTGCCTTCGGGCACCACGATCTCTCTGTCCTTAACGTAGTTGCGATACTCGTTCATCCAATCGGGAAATCCGGCGCCGGAGATGAAGTCGGGGAAGCTGTCGCGGAAATTGTTGTAGTCGTCGCTCTTGTGCACAGCGAAATCCTGCATCAACCTCTCGCCATTGCGGTAGACCTCTTTGTTCTCCAGCCGAATGCGGTCGCCCGGAATACCAATGACTCGCTTGACGAAATAGGTAGTGGGGTCCAGCGGATAGCGGAACACGATGATCTGATCGCGCTCCACGTCCACGTAGGGCAGCAGCCAACTCCACATCCCGCCGGGACCGTAGCCTACCTTGTCCACCATCAGGTGGTCGCCGATTAAGAGCGAATTCTCCATCGAGGACGATGGAATCTTGAACGCTTGAATCAGAAACGTCGTCCCGAACAGCGCCAGGATCACCGTTACCACCAGCGATTCCAGGTACTCGCGCGCCGTGGACTTTCCTTCGCCATCGGGACCATGGGATGAAGCTGGTTCCGCCTGAACAGCATCCTGCTGCGGCTCCGTGTTCGCTATTTCGTTCTCATGTTCCTGATCGTTCGCCACTTGGTTACTCCGCCTCAGCGCAACTTTTTTCACTCTGCCGCACTTTGCCGAGCGCGATGCGCGCGGCAGCCTGTTGCGCAGCCTTCTTTGTTTCGCCCTCGGCCACAGCCGCGGCCTCGCCCTGAATCAACACCTGCACCGTGAAGATTTTGCGATGCTCGGGACCACTCTCTTTCACCACCACATAACGAGGTGCGGTGAGTTTGCGTTCCTGCAGCGCCTCCTGCAACTCTGTTTTATAGTCTGTGGCTGGCAGGGCTTCGCCGTCAACCGGTTCCAGCACCAACCGCTTCACAAACTCACGCGCCGGCTCCAACCCGCCATCCAGATAGACCGCCGCCAGCAGCGCCTCCATGGCATCGGCGAGCAAAGCTTTTTTGCCCCGCCCCCCGGCGCGCTCCTCGCCTCGACCGAGCCGCAGATACGCACCCAAGCCCAATCGCTCGGCCGCCTGATACAGATGCGCCTCGCTCACCAGCCGCGAGCGGCGCTTCGAAAGATCGCCCTCGCCTTCCAGCGGATGCCTCTGGATCAGGGTCTCGCTGACCAGTAACGCCAGCACCGAGTCGCCCAAATACTCCAACAACTCATTGGATGCGTGGCGCGGCCCTCCAGTTTGCCCCGTAAGATGGGAGCGATGCGTGAGCGCCTTCTCGATCAACCCGCGCTGCGCAAAACAGTAGCCGAGTCTCGCTTCCAACTCCGAGATGTCGCCCGGAGCGGACTGATGATGATGTCCCATGCTCACTGATCTGTTGTCGTCCACTCTGAAGTTAATGGCACTACGGCAACGGTATCGTTGCCGCTGGCGGCACTGGTTCGACGTTCTGCCCGCCCTCACTTATATTATCGCCGCCCGCTGCGCCGGAAGAGGTATCGGAAACCGGCCCGCGTGACTTTTCCACCATCGCCACCGCCTCGGCCACCAGATCGCGCGGCGCGCCGCCGGCCGTGCGCGACTTCACGCCGCCCGCCACAGCAGCCTTCTGCAATGCGTCAATCGACTCGCCGTACTTCTTCAAGAATGAATAGGTCAGCCCCAACCGATAGAGCGTCAGCGCATCGGGCTTCTCGATCAACTGCAACGCCGCGGCATACTCCGTCTCGGCGGCGGCGTAGTCCTCGCGCATCATGGCCGTCAATCCCAGCGCCAGCCGCGCCGAGGACTCCGCATCATTGCGCGTCTGCTGCCACTGCGGCGGCGTTACGCGCGCCGGACGCACCGCCTTCGCCACCACCTCAATAATCTTGCGCGCGTGCTGCTCGGCCTCTTCCAGCCTGTCGTGGAAATCCGGGTCGTCGCGGCCCACGCTATCCGGCAACGATTGCGCCAGCGTCAGTAGCGCCTGCATATTTTCGGGATTCTCCGCCAGCGTCAGCTCGGCGTAAGTCAGCATGCGCCCCAGATCGTTCTTGCGCCGGTAGGCCTCCGTGGCGGCCTGATAGGCAAACTGCTTCATCTCGGATTGGGGATACTGAAGCAGAAAATCCTCCACCAGCCGGATGCGCTCGTCGGCGCGTTGCTCCTTGACGAACTTCTCGTATGCGGCAGTTTCCTCCGGCGACTTGGCTTGCGGCGAGGGCGCAGGCGGCGCGCGGCGCACCGGCGCGGGCGCGGGCGGTATGGCCTCGGCGGGAATCTCGTCCATCGAAGGAATGCCCAGCGAGTAGCGCGGCGCCTGCTGCGCGATAAGCAGTGGGGTTTGCAGCAACGCCATGCAGGCCGCCGCGATCATGCAAACGAAATACACGATGTGGAAAATGTTCATGACTTCCAGGGCTTTGATGACCGCTCTCATTGCGCAGGGACCGGCACGTTGGCCCCATCGCCGCCTAATGGTGTGCGGACGCGCGCGGGCGCTTCCTCCGCGTCGTTAGGAGCAGACGCCGGCTTGGGATTCGTGAACGGCGTCTTCAATCCCTTTTCCGCGGCCTCGCGCGTGTCGGGCGAAACGTCGCCGGAGCCGAGCGCGGCTTCGTACTCGGCCTCGGCCTGCTTGCGCTGGCCGTCGGCGTCGTAGAGACGCCCGAGATAGATGTGCGCCCAAGCCCTCATGCGCGGGTCCGAGGCCCGCCGCGCCGTCTCCGCGAAGTATCCCGCGGCCTGCTCGGGCTGCTTCTGTTGACTGGCCACCAGCGCCAGCCCATAAAGGAATCGCGGCTGCGCGCCGTACAACTCCATCAGCGAATTGAAGCCCGCGCGCGCCGCGTCATACTCGCCGCGCGCCATCGCCAACTCGGCTTCACGCGCCATCTGCTCAAGCGGCGACCAACGCGCCTCGGCCCGCCCGCGCGTCGCCGCCGGACGGAAGCGCACCTCGGCCAGCCGCTTCTGTTCCTTATCGAGCTGCATCCCGTCCACAAATTCCGGGAAGTAGAGATTGAAGGCCACCTGCTGATGCTCAAAGACCTGCAACGCTTCGTAGAAATACGCCGTGAGCACGAAGCCTTCTTCAACGGCATCCTGCGCCAGCGCCAGCCGCTCGCGGTCCGTGAGCTTCGCGCGACGGGCCTGAATGGCGCGGATCAGCGACTCGGTCAGCAGCAGATCGAAGCTGCTCTTGAACATCGGGTCCAGCGCGGGCGCGCGCGCCGCGATGCGTCCCAGCGGAGCCTTCGACTGCACGATGTTGGGGAACTTGCCGACGTAGGGGTCGAGAATGTAGTGCAGCCAAGCGTGCTCGATGTCGTCCTGCGGCAGACTCACCGACGGCCCGGCGATGAGGTAGTAGCCGTCGCCATAATTGCGCGACTCGGTCTGCCCGGGCGCGGCCAGCGGGTTCAGCATCAGCGAAAACTTGCGCCCCAGGAACGTCCCGCTCTCGACGCCCAAGTACCCGTTGGTCTCCTGAATCACCTTCGCGAGCAGCACCTGATAGCGCTCCGAATCCTGCTGCATCGCCGGCAGATACTTCACCCACAGCGACGACACATCGGCCTGCTCGTAGAACGCCGAGATCAGGTGCGGCAACTCCTGAAGATCGACCACGTCGGCCGGCAGATTGGCGGGACTGTAAAGAATCTCAAACTTCGGCGGAGGCCCGATCAGCAGCGCGAAGGAAACATAGCGGCTCAGGTCGCGCGCCGGATCAGCCAGCCGGTGCGCCTTGTAAAACTCGCGCAGCGCAGGCAGGCTCGGATACTGCTTGCCCTTCAACTCCTCGCGCACCGCCGCCCGCACGGGCGACAACTCCGGCCGCTCCATCCCCGAGTCATACCCCGCCGCGTTCAGTGCCGCCATCACCGCAAACAAAGTAAGGTCCGGCTCCGCCACAATCTCCTGCCGCGACGTCATCGGCGCAGACCCCTGCGCCCGCGCGGACGGCACGATGCCCGCCAGTGTCGTCACTATCAATAGTGCCAGCGCCACCATCAGAGCCACTTTAGGTGTCATTCCGAGCGCAGCGAGGAACCTGCTTTTCCGATCGCAATGACGACCAAGCAGATTCCTCAGTCCGGCAAAAAACACCGGACTTCGGAATGACAACTCCATGGGTTTTTTCAACAAGCCGCTAGCCATCCCCATCGCCCACATTTCCAAGGAATTCGCCGTTCCGCCGACCGCACTGCAACCTAGCTCAAGTCTAGGGGAATCACCCCGCCCCGTCAACGCCACTATGGGATAGGAGATAGGGGCTTCCAAAAGTGCACCCCCCTAGCCTTGGACACTGGTGGGATCTTCTATTCCCAGCTCCTGATTTCCTCGCGGGGAGAGAAAGAAAAAAAGGAATATCTGAAGGGAGGCTAGGGGGGGAGTATAATTCAGGCAACAAAGTGAAACTCGGAGGTCTACATGCGAAAATCCATTTTCGTGTTTTTGTTGGCGCTGATAACCATTCTTTTTGTCCCGGCTGGGAACGCGGCTGGCGGATGTGCTGAAGTGCAACTGAAAGTAGACTCGATTCGGACCACCGCGAATTATTCGGGCCCGAATGCAAGCTCATGGGCGGATGTTCAGGAGCGTTTAGGCGAGCCGAGTCAAATTGAAACTGTTCAGACAGTTACGATTCTTCAATATGCGTTCTCCGGCTGCTCAGTCCGATTCACGGTTAATTCCGAAGGCAAGATATCGTCAAAGGGCGTTAAGATTGGTGCTGCGGCAGTCTCCTCCAATCCTACTGTTACGCAAAAGACTACGCCAGAAGCGAATTCACAGAACTCCAATGATCTTGCAAATGCGATTCGATCCCTGCAATCCATGTTAAAGGATTTGCAGGCGCAGATAAGCACACTGGAGAAACTAACTAATAATTTGGTAGCCGCGAATCCTCCACCAAACCAAGTTGAGGACCCTGGTGCCCTCCAATTCCTGCAGATGCTGCGATCTGGCGTAACGAGTGATACAGTAGCCACAACGCCTAGTCCCGCTGTTCATCTCACACCGGCAACAATAGCACCCCCCGCAACCTCTCAAGCATCAACTGCTCCGAAACCTTCAACGACTTCCACTCAAGCGTCCCCGGCAATTCCTGCGACTGGTTGTGCGGAAAACGGCAGTTGCTATGGTGATATCAGCCCAGCTACAGGTAGACCGAAAACTGTTTTTGTTGACGGCTATACCCGAAAAGATGGCACATACTTCCGGGGCCATGTTCGCAGCGCTCAGGCGGAAATGAAAGCACTGTTCGCCGCAAATCCGAATCTGGATTTCACGCGGATGCGCGTCATCCATCCTCTTATGGGCGACAACAACATACCGGAGCTGCTGAAATTCATCGCCTCACACGAGCAGCGCCATCAGAATCAGCTTCGCGACATCCTGAAGCTCGCCACATTTCCCACGACGATGGCGGCCGACATGCCTGCCGCAACCTAAAACGGAATTCCCGCTCACACTATGGACTCCTCTGCTTCAATCGTGTGGTTTCGTCAGGATCTGCGCCTGGATGACAATCCCGCACTGACCGCCGCAGCCAGGCAAGGCCCGGTGATACCGGTGTTCCTTTACCCAGGGGAAGAAGAAAACAGCTGGGCGCCGGGTCCGACAAGCCAATGGTGGCTGAACAAGTCTCTGCATTGCCTCGACGATGAGTTGCGGCGGCTGGGCTCACGTCTCGTGATCTGCCGTGGTCCTGCCCTGTCAGCACTAATGGAGATATGTTCTTCTCTGGGCGTCCGGCGGATTTTCTGTAACCGCCGCTATGAGCCCTTGGCCGCCGATCAAGATCAGCAGACAAAACGGTCGCTTGCTGATGCGGGCATTGGCCTCGAGTTTTTCAACTCCACACTCTTGTTTGACCCCGATGCGGTGCTCAATCAAGCAGGTGAGCCGTACAAAGTTTTCACATCCTACTGGAACCGCTGCCTCCAGCTTCCGCAATCCGCCGAAACAAGCGCCGAACCGGCAGTTCTTCAGTCGCCTCGCCGCTGGCCGGAATCAATTGCTCTAACGGATTTTACTCCGCAGCTGGAACAGGCGTGGGCAGACGGTCTGGACCACTGCTGGCAGCCAGGCGAGGCAAATACACACAAGATGCTTGAGCAATTTCTTCATCGGTCCATCGAAAGCTACATCACCAACCGGGATCTGCCAGGCCTAGCTGGCACGTCGCGCCTCTCGCCCCACTTGCACTTTGGTGAGATTAGCCCGCGGCGCATCTGGAACGCTGTGCGGCAGGTTACGCAGAGTCCCGCGCAACGGGATACAGGCTTACTGCAATCCGCGGAAGCACTTCTGCGCCAGCTCATCTGGCGTGAATTCGCTTACTACATTCTTCATCACTTTCCTCT
Source organism: Acidobacteriota bacterium (assembly GCA_009691245.1). NCBI lineage: Bacteria > Pseudomonadati > Acidobacteriota > Acidobacteriota bacterium. The sequence goes on from SHUM01000019.1 coordinate 52,490, forward strand.
GTCTGCCGAGCAACCCTCGCACCATGAGTTCAGGAAATTTCCCTGGCGCAAGGACGAACGTTCGCTACGAGCTTGGCAGAATGGTCTGACTGGCTATCCCATGGTTGATGCCGGCATGCGGGAACTGCTGTACACCGGATGGATGCACAACCGCGTGCGCATGATTGTGGCCAGTTTTCTCACCAAGCATCTGCTGATTTCCTGGCAGACTGGCGCGCGGTGGTTCTGGGAGCGGCTGGTGGATGCAGACTTGGCGAACAATACTTTTGGCTGGCAATGGGCCGCAGGCTGCGGGCATGATGCCGCGCCCTATTTCCGCATTTTCAATCCCGTCATTCAGGGCCAGAAGTTCGACCCGCAGGGGACCTATGTCCGGCGGTGGATTCCCGAACTCGCCGGAGTGCCCGACAAGTGGATCCATCAGCCATGGGTAGTTCCGGGCACAGTGCTGGAGTCAGCCGGTGTAAAGCTGGGCAGAGATTACCCGCGACCGATCGTGGACCACACAGAGGCCCGTGCGCGCGCGCTCAGCGCACTTGCGTTTGTTCAAGAGATGAGGGCATCCCGGCAGGTGAAAAAAAAGAATGCATAAACCGGAACAGCGGATCCTGCTAACGGGAGCTACGGGGTATGTCGGAGGCCGACTGCTGGCGCAACTGGAGCGGAGCGGCCAGCCAGTGCGGTGCCTGGCACGGCAGCCGGAATTTCTGCGCCCGCGCGTGGCCAGCACGACACAGGTTGTGAGAGGCGATGTTACCGATCGGCAATCGCTGCTGGCAGCCATGCAGGGCGTGGATACGGCTTACTATCTGATCCACTCCATGGCGGCCAATGGGGATTTTGAAGAGCGCGACCGCGAGGCCGCACGCAACTTTGGTTCGGCTGCCCGGGCCGCCGGCGTGCGGAGAATTGTGTACCTCGGCGGATTGGGCAGCGGCAGCAATCTCTCGCCACACCTGGCCAGCCGCCAGGAGGTCGGCAGGATTCTTCGCGAATCGAGCGTGGCAACCATCGAGTTCCGCGCCTCGATCGTCATCGGCTCCGGGAGCCTGTCGTTTGAGATGATTCGCGCACTGGTGGACCGGCTGCCCTTCATGATCATTCCCAAATGGGTGCGCGTACAGGCGCAGCCCATTGCGATTGAAGACGTCATTGCCTACCTGATTGCCGCCCTCGATTACCCGGCCGGGGAAAGCAGGATTTTCGAGATCGGCGGGGCGGATGTGGCCTCCTATCAGGACATCATGAAGGAGTACGCACGTCAGCGTGGACTGCGCCGCTTTTTCGTTCCCGTCCCGGTGCTAACACCGAGGCTTTCCAGCTTATGGCTGGGACTGGTAACGCCCCTTTATGCCCGCGTGGGGCGCAAGCTGGTGGATAGCTTGCGCAATGAAACCGTGGTACGCGACCAAACGGCATCCGCCGTTTTGGGCATTGCTCCGCGTGGCTTGCGGGAAGCCATTGAGCGGGCGCTGACCAATGAAGATAAGGAGTTCGCCGCAACGCGCTGGTCAGACGCGCGGAGTTCGCAAGGCAAAGTGAAACACTGGGGCGGCACTCGGTTTGGCTCGCGGCTGGTGGACACCCGCACGGCTTATGTGGAGCGGACTCCTGCCCAGGCATTCCAGCCAATCCGGCGGATCGGCGGCAAGACGGGATGGTACTACGGCAACTGGATGTGGAGGGTACGCGGCTGGCTGGACCTACTTTTCGGCGGGGCTGGCATGCGGCGCGGCCGGCGCGATACGGAAACGATGCGGCCCGGCGACACGGTGGACTTTTGGCGCGTGGAAGCATTCGAGCCGGATCACTTCTTGCGGCTGTCCGCTGAGATGAAAATACCGGGTCGCGCTTGGTTGCAGTTCGAAGTCGATGCGGCAGATGAAGGCTCCACCATCTGTCAGACCGCAATCTTCGACCCGGCTGGCGTGCTAGGCCTGCTCTACTGGTACTCGCTGTACCCAATTCACGAAATTCTGTTTGCCGGTATGTTGCGCAGAATCGCCCGCGAGGCATGCAATGCCAGAGAAGTCTGAACAAGACTGTGTTCCCATGCTGCGCAGCATCAGAGGTGGAGTTCCAAGTATGAATCCAATTGATCCTGTGTTTCGCGCATTTCAGCACGCTCTGCTCGCGGCGTTTGCACTGGCTTGGGCACCGGCTTTGCTGGAGGCGCATCAGCCGCGCATCGTAAGCGAATCACGGACCATGGTGAGCGATCCTGAGATTTCCAAAGCCTTCTATGCCAAGCTATCCGGCAGCCCGCATGTGTACCAAATCAGCTCAGAGAAGCCATTTGAGCTTTACGTCAACGTGCTGGTTCCGGACATCCACGGACAGCAAAAAGATGTATCGGCGGCAGTTTTCCGGCTGGGCAAAACCGCGGAATCTATAGCCGAGCTGGATGGGAAGACCTTCGCGTGGAAGCGGTATTGGGAGGAATTTGGCCGAGACTGGTACTGGATGGGGCCGGAATTCAAGCGGCGCATTGCTGCCGGAACGTACGAAATTCGCGTGGAGAGCGTGACCAACGACAGCAAATATGCGCTGGCCATCGGGGAGATTGAAGCATTTAACGGCAAGGAGGGCATGAATGCACTCAGACTGATACCCCGGCTGAAGCGTGATTTCTTCGCAACCTCTCCGGTTGGATTTCTGCTTTCTCCGTTTGGTTACGGCTATGTCCTGGTCATGTATGCAATGGCCTTTGCAGCGGGATTCCTGCTTCGCATGGTGTACCGCAAGTTGGCGGGAGCAGAAACTCGCGCGAAAGTCCGAAACATTGCCGGCCGCGACCGGGCGGTGCGGCTGGCCGTCGCGGCAGCACTGCTGGCTTGGGCAATCACAACCACGTGGAGTCCCATCCTGCTCTTCCTTTCCGGTTGGGCGCTGTTTTCAGCAGCCTTCGGCTGGTGCGGCATCTTTGCCGCTCTCGGTAAGACGGCGTGCAGACCGCATGACTCGACCCCTCCGCTGTAGGCGCTACAAGTCCGTGACCGGTTTGTCGTAGCCGGTCATTTCCAGGTAGCCCACGCCCGATATAGGCTGGCTCGCAATGGTTCCCTGGTAATCCACTGCGCCTTCCCAGTAGTTCGGCGAGAATTCGAAACGGCTGACGATTTCCTGGGCCGGCAGCAGCGAAGAAGCATTCAAGGAGAGATTCAATGCAGGAACCAGAATCTGCCAGCGCAAGGGATAACGTGCCCCGGTTGCCGGACTCGTCCAGACTCCGGATGGAACCAGCTCGAACTCCCCGGCGGTGAAGTGGCGT
>SHUM01000020.1 GCA_009691245.1 Acidobacteriota bacterium
GCACGTGCAACGGTCAGGGAATCGGCGAACGTGCCCCCTCCCTGGCGGTCGGGCCTCTGATCTACGCGTGCTTCGCGCGGCCGCGCCCCATCATCCAGCCAATTGCCAGCAACAGGAAACCGCCTGCGACCAATGGCCATTGGCCTTCCAGCATGGAGCGGGTTGCGGGCGCCGTAAGGGAAAGCGCGGGCGCGGGCCGCTCGGCCCCCTCCACGAGTTCAGTCCAGGCGACTTCTTTGCCGTCCTCGTAGACCTGCGTGGCGGGAAAACGAAACGTTCCGAGTTGCTTAGGCATCTGAAAACTCAGCAGAAAATTCTTAAAGCCATCGGGAGGAATACTGCCGCCAGAGAACGTCACGCGCTTGATCCACTGTTTGCGCGCCTCGTCCATCACTTGCGCTTCCTGCATCTGTTCGGGCGTCTGCGCCTGGTCGCTCGGACCTCCAGCGCCGGGTTGGGGCTGACTAGGCTCACGCTCACTACGCTCGTTCATCTCCTGCTCGTAGACCTCGCCGGGTTTGTTCTGTTTCTCAAACTTTACTTCCCAGCCCGCCGGAAATTCCACGCGGCTGAGCCTCCCGCCGGCGTTGAGAAAGGCATCCGGCACTTCCAGAGTTACTGACACCGTTCCCACGTGGCGTTCCGAGGGCACGTTTAAGTTGACGGTCGCGTAACCGCCGGGCACCAGCGGCTGCGCGGGGCGCAGGGTAACATGCGCGCGCAAGGGCGCGTGCAGGGGCGAAAGCATTCCGGCAAGCACAGCCATGCGGAGCGGGACCAAACCGTGCCGCAGGCATCGCGACGAATTGCTTAAACTGATTCTCATGAGCTCTCCTTATCCCGGATCGTCCAACTCATTTGCATCTTCATATCTCGGCGTGAAACTCAGCGACAAACGCATCGCCTTCCGCGGGCGCGACCTCCACGCTGATGGACCAACGACCGGCCATCGAAATCACCACCTCCGCCTGATAGCTGCCATCGGGCTGCGGCACGGCGGGAGCGGAGGCAAGCCCCATGTCCATGTCCAATGATTTCAAGAAGACGGTGATGCGCCGGGCATCGCTGCGCACGGTTCCCGTGCCGTCATTGAGCGCAATCCGTGCCACGTTGCGGCCCAGTTTCGCCGGGTCCAGGCGCAGGCTAATAGTATAGCCCCCCGCCTGTTGACGCAGTTCCCGCGCGCCGCCCTGAGCCGACGCCGACGCGGGCGGCATATTGGTCAGCAGCGCGACCGCGCCTAAAATCACCAGTGAACCGGCAACCTCCGCCATCAGCAACGATTCAAAGCGCGGTATCCAGCGCAGCGCGGTCGCAGGGTTCTGCCTGAACCGGGCCAACTCCGGCAGAACCCGCTTCCAGTTCACCGAGGCAACTCCCAGTGTAATCAAAACCCAAACTAACTTGGTAGTCAGAACACGGCCATAGGCGGAATCGAGGAATGACGACCAGGCGGGAACGTGCAGCCATGTATTGTAGATGCCAGTCAGAAACAATGCGGCGACGAAGATCTGAGCGACCCGCGAAAATCGACTCGCAATCTGCTCCAGCCACAACGCGGCATTCGCCTGTTCAACGTCGGCTTGACTCACGGCGATCAGCATGTGCATCAGCCCGCCGACCCAGAGCGTCGATGCGCACAGGTGTATGCCGTGCATCGCTTGAGCCAGCAAAGTCATCTCACCAGCCGCCAGCGCGTGGCCGGTGGCGGCGATGGTGATGAATATGGCGGTGGACAGCACGCCGCCAAGGAGAGCGTTCCCTGCCCTGAATGCAGGAGTTGATGCGGAAGTTGATGCAGAAGTTTTTGTGGCCCATGCGGTGAACGCCAACAACAGCGCTGCCGCCGCAAAACGAATCGTCCACCAGAGTCCAAAGCTGGAACCCGTGAGCACCGCACTCAGCGGAGCCGCGGCCAGCGCGGAACGGATTGGCCCGCCGGTGAAGCTGGCCGTCTTAGCCGTGAGCGACGTCAATTCAATGAACAGGACTGCGGCGGCGGAGAATAGAATCACGCGACGAGAGCGCGTGGCGAACGCGTTCCGCCAAAGCGAAAACTCAGGCCGCTGGTGGGGAAGGAACACGAATATCCAGGCAAACAGTCCGCCCAGCCAGGCCGCCAGCGCAATCAGGTGCAACCCCTTCAACAATGGGAAGAGCCATGGTGGCACGCTCGGCGCGGTTACCGGAGTCCAATCAACAAGGTTCTGCTCGTTGGGCGGCTCGCTTTGCAAGCCAAATCCAAACTGGCCCTGCACCTGATGCCCATCGAGCGAATTGATTTTCCAATAGACCGCGTAGGGTCCCGCCGGCATGGGCGGAAGCGTGGCGCTCAATGTCTCTCCGCCATCCACGACGCGGATTTCACCCGTCTCCAGTTCCCCGCCCTGCGAGTTGACGACGCGCAGCGCGTGGAACACAGATTCAATTCGTTCATTGAACACGAGAATGATCTGCGCCGGCGGCTGGTTGAGCCGCGCTCCCGCGTCGGGCTGCATGTGCACCAGGGTGGCATGGGCTTTCAGGTTCTGTGGCATGAACGCAAGACCGCAGCAAAGCATCAGCGCAAGCGTGGCGCGGCACGCTCCGTGGGACGCTCGTGCGTTCGTGTTTGGTGATGGGATCATGCGCAGTTTTGCCGGGACCGAATTGTGTCATCCAACCAGCGTCGAAATTTTCATCAAAAATTCAAGCGCAACCCAAACTGGATCTGCCGCGGGTCAAACGCCGCTTGCGGGACACCAAACGTACTGCTCGGATTGGTTGGGAAGGCCCCGGCTCCGAAGTTGACGTTGGGGTTGAAATAGTTTGTGCGATTCAGCGAATTGAATGCCTCGGCCATGGCCTCCAGTCGCCAGCGTTCGGTAATCATAATCGAGCGACCGACGCGAAGGTCAAGCGTTGCCAGATTGAATCCGACACCCGTATTCCGCCCCACTCTCGCCGGTCGTGCCGCCGTCCCCTGAATGGTATTGACGCCGCCGATGACGATGTTGAACGGATAAGCGGAACTGTAAGTGAAAATGGAGCTCAGCTGAAATCCAGACATGACTTTTCCGAACAGATTGCCTGAATTAGATTGCGGCGCATGCAATTGACCGCCGAGAGTTAGCCGATGCCGCTGGTCGTTGTCGGACAATCCGCGGTCGTCGCGAATATTGAAGTTGTCCTGCGGCCCGCTGAAAAAGGCGTTGCCGGTGTTGTCGATGGCCTTCGACCAAGTATAGGAAACGCGCATCGCCGCCCAATTGAGCGATTGATTTTTAAGCGAAAGGCTTAGCCCGTTGTAATAGGAGTCGCCCTGCCCGCCGTACTGACTCATGTTCGCGAAACTGGAATTGGGGCGGCACAGATTCACCGGATCAACCGCGGCGGCGCAGGCCGAGGGATTCAAGTTGCGCTGCATGATGATGTTCAGGCCGCGCAGGTACTGATAGCCCAGCGCCAGTGAAGTCCCCCTGATCAGCTCGCGCTCCACCTGCAAGCTGGCCTGCACGGCGTGTTGACTCTCGATCCGTGGATCGATGGTGGCCAGCGCCAGCAGCACGCCGCTCGGCACCGTGGCCATCTTATTTGGAAACACGGGCGCGATCGGAATGTCGATAAACTTTACGCATAAAAAATCAGCCGACATTAAGGCCGGTATTGGTTAAGATATACGCCATTGCCATTCGGCTGTCAAGCGCGCCTAACGACAGGTGGGGGTCAGGTTGCGCTCTAAGGTAGGGACAGGTCTCCAGACCTGTCCTCCGGAGGCAGGAATGCCTGCCCCACTTAACACCATAGACAACTGCCTGCCCCGAGGCCGCCAGGATGGCGCGTTACATTAGGCGCATGGCATTTCCCTTTCCGGGGGTTCTCGCATACAATTCAATTCAGCGGCGTAGAGTGCGGTCGTAAGGTACGGGCGTATAAAAGCGCTGCAATTTCTAAACGAGGGGGCGACATGTACTTAAAGCTTAGTCTCGCGTTATGGTTTGCCGGCGCTGCGCTGATGAACATTCAGAGTGCAGCGGCACAGGAGGCTTCCGGAGCCAAGACGGAACGGATTGCCAGCGGCGATCTAAAGAAGAAACTGGACAGCGGCGAAAAGATGCTGCTGATTGATGTCCGGGAAGATTTTGAACTCAAGGCCGACGGCGCCATTGCGGGAGCCATCCATATCCCCGTGGCGGAGCTCGATGCCCGCATGAAGGATTTTCCGAAGGATGTGCAGATTGTATTTTACTGAGCGGGCGGTGGGCGCGCGGAGCGCGCTGCAACCAAGTTCCAGCAAGCCGGCTACAAGGCGGGACCGTTCTGTGGAATTAAGGATTGGAAGAGTGATGGATTGAAGGTAGTGGAAAAGGTCGAACGCCCAGCCCCCGGCACGATCAAACCGAAATAATCTGTCCCTTCACCATTCAGACCGTTTTGGCAGTTGTTGAACTTTTGGCAGTTGTGAACAACGGCCGCGAGATGAAGAATGATCCCCGCAGGGGATACACAGGATAGCCGGGGGCAACGCCCCCGGAAGCAAGACCTCCTGAATTGGGGGATCGACCCTGAAAGGGTCGTACCACTGGGCCTTCCGAGCGAGGATGCTCGGTGGGTGCGACCCCTGCGGGGTCGATGTTTATTGGGGATGGTTTCCGGGGGCGATGCCCCCGGCTATCCTCTGCATCCCCTGCGGGGATGTATGGATCGTGTGCTATAGCATCATCAATAAAAATGGTCTAACCCGCCGACGCCTCATGGCGCGCGCTGCGCATGTCGCGCACAATTCCCACCCAGCTCAAAACTTTCAGCACATAGAACGTGATATCGATCTCCCACCAATACAGTCCCTGGCGGCAGGCGTGCATGTAGTGGTGATGATTGTTGTGCCAGCCCTCGCCGAGCGTGACCAGCGACAGGAAAAAATTGTTGCGGCTATCGTCGCCGGTATCAAAGCGGCGCGAGCCCCAGATGTGCGCCAGCGAATTGATGGTGAACGTCCCGTGGTAGAGCAGCACGGTGGAGGGCAGAAATCCCCAGAAGAACAGCGGCCAGCCGCCGATCGTCAGCACCAGTCCGGCGAGGGCAATGGGAGGAATCCAGTTGTAGTTGTTGATAAAAACCAACTCTGGAAATTTGCGGTAGTCCTGAATCAGCTTGGGATCGTATTCATCGTAGTCGTGCGAAATGATCCAGCCGACATGCGAGCGCCAGAAACCGTGCCGGCGCGGCGAATGGATGTCCGTCTCCTGGTCGGAATGCTGATGATGATAGCGATGATGCGCCGCCCACCACAGCACGCCCTTCTGTCCGGAACTCTCTGCCAGAAACGCCATGCAGAACTGCCAGAAGCGATTCATGCGATAACTGCGATGGCTGAAGTAACGATGATAGCCAGCGGTAACGGCGAACATGCGGACGTAGTAGAGCGCGAAAATCCAGATCAGATAACTTGTCTGAAAGGGAAAGTAAAAAGCGCACAACGCCCCGACATGGAGCAGGAAGAATGGAATGGCGGATGTAGAACGAAAAAACTCTCTTACAGGTGACACCTTGATAGTTACCTCAGGGCTGCACTGAGCAGCCAACTTTAAAACTACTGCGCCCCACTGGGCATGTGGCTGGCAATGCCACATCGAAGACTGCCAACTCCAATGATAGGGCGTGGCCGCCGTCGCTGTCCAGCGAAGTATACTGCCTCGGCGCGGGTGTTACCGACTTCGGACGGGGCCGGCGGCCTTCTGGGAGCGCTAGTCCACGGCCAGGCGTGCTTCCACTATGCCCATTTCGACGGCTGGCAGGGCGCGGAAGCCCTGCAACTTCCACCCAGCCTGCCCCAGTAACTCCCCGTATTGCTTCACGCTGCGCTCCTGCCCATCGCCCCAGCACATCATATGAATGTCATAGAGTTTGGAAAAGTGCGCCACTTCCGGCCCGGGAATCACGTACTCAAATATCAGCAGCCGCGCGCTGGTCCGGCCGTATTCGAGCGCCGCGCGCCGGACGTTGCCCAGAATCTGTACACACTGCGCATCGTCCCAATCGTGCAAGATCAGCTTGAGCAGGTAGAGGTCCGCCGGCGGAACGCCCGCAAACATATCGCCGGCAATGAACGTGCAGCGCTGATTCAGGTCTACATCGCCCGGCTCGCGTGGCTCGGTTGGATTGGAAGGCCCCGCTTGCGCGATCACCGCAGGCCGCTCCAGGACGGTGCCGCGCAGATGCGGCTGCACCCGCAACTTTTCCCGCAACAGGCCGCGCAGCAGAGTCCCGCGCCCGCCGCCAATGTCGCAGATGGATTGGATCGAGGTGAAGTCGAAATCCCCAAGCGCGGCCACTGCCGCAGTGGTCTGCTGCGCGGAGTAGCTGGCCATGGCGGCATCGAACACGCGCGAGTAGGCGGGGTTGCCATCGGCGTATGCAAAGGCCGTGCCGCCGAACTCGCGCCGGAACGCGTTCTGCCAGCCCTCGCGCACCATCTCCGGCAGGTAGTTCCAGATCGCCGTATGCTCCGGGCTATCCTGCAAGAGCGCGACATCGCGCAGATTGGCAGGGTGCCCTTTACATAGCAGAAGCCCCTCAGCGTTCAGGAAAAACTCAGTTTCGTCTTTATCTTTTTTATCGGTGGGTTTATCTTTGGGCCGCTCTTCCAACAGGCCGATGCTGGCCAGCGCCCGCAGCAGGCGGTAGACCATGCGCGCATCAAGCTTTAGTTCACTGGCCAGTTCGGCGAAGGATTTCCCGCTGGCCTGAAGCGCGTCAAATAGGCCCAGCGCCACCCCGGCATAGAGGATGCGTGACTTCCAACGCCCGAAGATCAGCTCATTGACAATTTCTAAACTATTACTTGAAGTTACGCCCATTAGGCCATTGTCATAAGTTGGAGTTAGTTTTTAGTTCCAATAAAACTCTTGGCGGACCAATGACGTCGCGCCAGGGTCCTGGCGACTCCAGAGGTTTGCACGATGCCGGGCGCTACTCCACCAAAATATCGACGGTGGTGGTGCCTTCCACGCGGACTTTTTCGTAGGCCTTCACCCAAACTTCGTGCGCTGGGTGCGTGGCGTAAATGGTCAGCGCGGCTTCGTTATCGAACTCCATGGCCACGCCGTATTCTCGTTGCACCTCGCCCAGCTTCAGCGGACGCATCAGCTTGCCCACCCAAACTTTGCGCAGTCCCGGTATCTTGCCCACCAAATCTTTTGTTGCCTTCTCGAATGCGCTGAAGTCCGCCGGCGTCGCCGTGGGTATTGGTGTGTAGGAAAACACGTGCATCAGCGAACTCAACTTCTTCGCCGGGGCCGGGGCCGGGGCCGACTGCGCCCAGCCTGTATTCGCGCCCAACAGAATGATCCCGGCCAGCAACAGTGCCGCCGAAATCGATCCAATCAATTTAGTATTTCTGCGCATGATAATCATCTCCTGTTCACTTACTTTATGTATCGGCGCGCCGCCTATTCCGGCTCAACCACGCCCTTGCAACTGCAATATGGATGTTTCACATTCTACCCGATTTGCTGCCGTTGCCCTACCCTACTGCGCTATACTGTGCGCGATACCGGCAGTGCTTGCTGCATCCGAGGCACATCCTCCAGGAGAAAAACATGAGTCATCATCCTTACCAAAATAGCCGCAACGGTAAAGTTTTCACAGGACTGTTTGTGCTGCTCGCCGTGCTGGCTTCGCTGATTCTGGCCACCGGCGAGCAATCAGCAACCACGATGTGGCGCTCACAGATGGACGCCATGCGCCGCGCCACCGGCCAGCCGCAGTTGGTGGCGGTGGAGAAACTTTCCGCAACCAACACTGCTTCGCCGGAGGGCGAGATGTGCCAGTGGCTGCCCGCCAGCTCGTCCACTACGATGACGGCGCTGCAGGAGGCCGGGCACACCGTCAATCCCGCGGACACCGGCAACTCCGACCGCGAGCCGGTGCGCAAGATACGCGACACCTATCCCACCTACAGCGCCATCGCCGTGAACCTGAAGACCAACGAAGTCTTCCTGCAGGACGAGAACCTTTTCGGCATCAAAGTTTTTGACCGGACACTGAACACGCCGCCCACCGCCGCCTTCAGCGAGCCGAAGCGCTCCATCGCCGGCGGCGGCGTTACTAAGATGGAGTTCAACTGCGGCATTTATGTTGACCCGCAGACCGGAGACATTTACTCGGTTACCAACGACACCATCGACACCATGACCGTGTTTCCCTGGAACGCCAAGGGAGAGATGAAGCCGAAGCGCGAACTCTACACGCCGCACGGGACGTTCGGCATCTCGGTGGATGAAGACGCGCAAGAGATGTACATGACGGTGCAGCATGACAACTCCGTGGTGGCTTATCCCAAGCTGGCGCAGGGAGATGACAAACCGGCGCGCGAGATTGTGGGGCCGAAGACGCAGATGAATGACCCGCACGGGGTCGCCGTCGATTACAAGAACAAACAGTTGTTTGTCAGCAATCACGGCAACGGCATCGTTAAAGCAACGGAGTCGGGCAAGTTTTCGCCGCCGTCGATTACTTCCTACCCGCTCTACTCGAAAGGCGACACCGCGCCGCTGCGCGTGATTGAAGGGCCCAGGACACGCCTCAACTGGCCGGCCAACATGTGGGTGGACGGCACGCGCGGCGAGCTTTACGTGGCCAATGACGGCGACGATTCCATTCTGGTATTCAAGACCAGCGATCGCGGCGACGTCGCGCCCACGCGCATTATCAAGGGACCAAAGACGCACGTGAACAAGCCCACCGGCGTTTTTCTTGATGAGAAAAATAACGAGCTGTGGGTGGCCAACATGGGCAACCACGCCGCCGTGGTATTCAATCGCACGACCACCGGCGACGTCGCGCCGAAGCGCATGATCCGCAGCGCGCCGCTCGAGAAGAAGGCTCTCGCCATCGGCAATCCCGGCGCGGTGGCCTATGACTCGACCCGCGATGAGATACTCGTCCCCAACTGAGTGGCGCACGCGCAGATTGCGGCCTTCCCCAGGTTGGCGAAGGAAAATACTCAGCCCAATCGCATGATCTCCGGCCAGAATACTTTGCTGGCGCGCACCATGCACGACATCCGCTACGACGCGCTGCACGACGAATTCATCGTCAACAATCCGTTCGCCTACGCCGTGCTGGTGTTTCGCGGCGGGTCGAATGGCGAGGAGCCGCCGCTGCGCGTGATTCAAGGGACCAACACCAAGATCGGCGGCTCCAGCCGTCTGGAAGTCGATCCGGTCAACAATGAGATTTTGGTCCCGGAGGGCCGCGCCATTCTGGTGTTCGACCGGCTCGCCAACGGCAACGTCGCCCCGAAACGCCAACTGCTGAACGCGGGCAGCGGCGGCGGCATCGCCGTCGATCCTGTACATAACCTGCTGCTGCTCGGCTCCGGCGGCAACAACAAAAATCCGGGGCGCATGAGGATGTATAATCGCACCGCCAGCGGCGACGACAAGCATCTGCGCGAAATCTTTGGCCCCAAGAGCGGCATCATCCGCGCGCTGCAGATGCAGGTGTATCCGCCCACGGGATACATCGCCGTTACGCAGCCGGGCGAGAGCGGAACGTTCGAGCCGGGCGGGACGTTCGTGGGCTTCTGGCACATCAGCGACAATGGAGATGTCCCGCCGCGCTACAAACTCTCCGGACCCAAGAGCACGCTGATCAAGCCGCGCGGCGTGGCCATCATCCCCGAGCACAAGGAAGTGATCGTGGCCGACATGTCGCTCAATTCGGTGCTGGTGTATTACTTCCCGGAGATCTTTTAGGCGGCGACCCGCAGCCCCACTGACGAATTGGAATTTTTCAGGTTGCTTCTGTCACTTACTCAATAGAAAAAAGGCGAGCGCCGGAGTCGTCCCGCGCTCGCCTTTGATTTTTCGTACATGATCCCTGACGGGTGGTGCATCAACGACCGGCCATTGCGACCGGCCATTGCGACCGCGCATTATTTCATCATCGCAAGGTGCTTCACGGCTTCTTCAGCGCCTGCGGTGGCGACATCGGCGTGGCCCATCTTGCCGTGGGTGATGGCGTCAGTCAGACCCTTGATGGCCATGTCCAGGTGCGGACTCTTCACTTCCTTGGCGGCCATCTCGGCATGCTTCATGGCTTCCTCGGCGTGCGTAACCAGAATGGGAGCGTGGCCCATCTTGCCATGCTTCACGGCTTCAGCGGCGTGGGTAACGGTTTCCTTGACGTGCGCGTTGTCGGCCTGAGCAAACGCGGCCGGCGGGGCCAGCATTACAACGCCGGCGACAAAACCAAACAACATTGTTGCCAGAACTTTCTTCTTCATGAAATCCTCCTCGAAATTTGGACGTACGGAAATGGAACTGCTTGCGAACGTAAACGGATCGGCACAAAAATCTAATCTACAGAAACTTCAAGAACAATGAATCCGCGGTAGCTACTACCCGCCGGTTAATACCCCACTAGGCCTTCATTGTACCTCATGAACCGGGCGCCGTAAATGAACATCATAAAATAATCCCAACCGTGATATTCTATGGCCGACGGGTGCCGCATGGAATTTGCGGCGAACCAGCATGTTGGACCCAAATTTATGGCGGGAGGGAACTGTGGCACTTAAGCGAGTATGGATACACACGGCTCTGGCCCTGGCGTTGCTGCTGCCCATGGCGGCACAGGCGCAGGAGCCACCGGCCGAGATTATGAGCAAGTTCAAAGTAGGCGACGTGGCCCCCGACTTCACCCTGCCGGACCAGGCGGGCAAGCCGGTCAAGCTCAGCGATTTTCGCGGCAAGAAAAACGTAGTGCTGGCCTTCTATGTGCTGGCCTTCACCGGTGGCTGAATCCGCGAATTGACGGCGTATCAGGCTGATATCGCCCATTTCGAAAACACCGGCACACAGATCCTCGGCATCAGCGTGGACAGCTCCCCGGCCAACAAGCGTTTCGCCGAAGACCTGAAGCTGACCTTCCCGCTGCTCAGCGACTTCAAGCGCACCGTCAGCAAGCAGTACGGCATCCTCAATGAGGAACGCGAGATCGCCGTGCGAACCACCTACGTCCTCGACAAGCAGGGCGTGATCAAGAGCGTCGAGCAAGGGTCCGTGGCCATTGACCCGAGCGGCGCCAAGGCGATGTGCAGCCTGCTGAAGTAATCGTTGTATAACAGAGCCGCGACCGTCAGGGAGCGGGGGTTGGTTTCCGCGCGGGGGTTGGATTTCCTTCCTAGCGAAACCAACCCCCGTTCCCTCACGGTCGCGGCTCTGTTTAATTTCCGCGCGGGCGCGCAATCTCTTCCAGCAAGTCAGGCTGGCCTTCGACACGCTCCAGAAATGGATAGCGCTCTCCGCCGTGATACTCCACGTGAAGCGTGCTATGCCGTTCGTCGCGCTCGATGAGCAGATCAATGGTTGCCGCTGAATGCTGCGCCGCCCGGATCGCCTGCCGCAGCACTTCGGGAGAAAATTCGAGCGTGTTGATCGCGACCACTCGCATGCCCGCCAGCACTCCGGCACGCGCCGCGGGGCTGCCCTCAAGCACCTCTTGCACACGAATGCTCTTATCGTCATTCCGGTTCAATATCAGGCCGAGCGAGTGGCGGAAGTCACTGTAGCCGCTGGACAGCTCGTACGTCCGGAACCTCTCCTCCAGCGTGTCGCGGAAGGACAACTTCCACCCACTCTTCTCGATGCCGCCCAGCGGAGCCTTCGGGGCGCGCCGCTCCACGCGCTCGCGGAAGAACCACTCCCAGTCATAGCGGACCAGATCGCGCAACGTCTCGATCATCTCTTCATACTTATAGGTAGCCACCTTCGGCGTGCGGATGGACGCGGCGGGCTTGCCCAGGAAACGCCGGCAGAAATCGTCGAGCGAATAGTTCCCGTGGCTTTCGCTGCGCAGCGTCGCGTCCACCTCCAGCCAGATCAGCGAAGCTTCATCGTAGAAATCGATGCTGCGTCTGCGGTCGCTGCCCGCGGCGGGCGCTTCAAACTGAATCTGCGCGGACAGGGCGGTATCCTCCAGCGAACGCCACGCGCGACCTGACTGCGCCACCTGATTGCCCGCCGTGATAGCCAGGTGCTCACGCAACTCCTGCTCCGACCACAGGCCCGCGCGCACGGGAATGATGGCCTCCAGATAGTCGGTGAGCCCTTCGTATATCCACAACAACTCCGTGTCCTGCGGTTGCTGGAAATCCGCATTCACCATGCCCGCCGGACGCCGCGCCTTGCCGTTCCAGGAATGCACGAACTCATGCGCCAACATCCCGGCGGCGCCGCGCCGTCCACCGTCGGAGCGCAGCGCATCTTCGCCAAGCCGGTTGTCGCTGGATTCGTGATGCTCGAGGCCAAACAGCGCGATGTGGTCGCTCAGGGCCAGCAGGAAATCGTATTTGTCATAAGGATTGCCGGGTGGACTGCCGCCGAACAGCGCAAGGGCTTCCTCGATCACCCGCCGGTAAAGTTGCGGGACTTCCGAACTGGATTCGAGCGCGGCCTCGCTGTCGGCGGCGATGTGCAGGCGGTGCGGCACCGGCTGGTCGGTCAGTTGATAATTACGGAAGAAGCGGCCCATCAGCACCGGCGAGTCCACCAGCGTGGCTACGGAGACTGACTGAAACTCAATCGCCGATGGCGATGGTCCACTGACCGTCCCCTTTTGCTCCAAAGCCGTGCCGAACTGCCAGCCCTCGGGGATGATTAATCGCGGGCGGATCGATAATTGCGCCACCGGCCGGCCCGCGGGATAGAGCAGAACATAGTGCCAACTTAGAATGGCGAGATGGTCCGTGGAGGAGCGTCCGGCGGAAAATCCTTTTTCCTCGGAAGGCAGCAGAAAGTCCAGTGTAACGCTCAGCGACTTCGCGCCCGCTGGGACGACGGTGCGGAAAGCGTACAGATCGAGCGGATCGCGCTTCCAGTCCAGCTCGCGCCCCCCGGCCTTCATGCGCAGATTCACCACGTCGCGCACCGGACCCGTGGGGCCATGCTCGCCGGGAATCCATTTTGGGTAGTAGAGCGTGATGGGACCGGAGTCGGCGGGGATGGTCAACTCCGCATGCAGCACGCCGCGCGCAGCCTCGCGCGCATCCAGCGTGATCTCCAGCGACTGACCTCGCGCGGTCGCCGGCGCAATCGCCGCCGCAACCAGCGTGCAGAGCAGAAAGAATATTTGAGGACGCGACCGCCACGTTCGCGCAGCCCTCCACACCATCACCCGCATGAATCCTCTCTCATCTTAGGCGTCATCTCCGGCATCATTTCCGGCGTCCTATCCACACTGCTCCCGCAGGGCATCGTACCCGACGCGCCGCAATCACGCAAGCCGAACCGCGACCGGGAAGGAGCGGTTCCATGAAGTCTGATATGCCATCCAACCACCGCTCCCTCCCGGTCGCGGCTCTGTCACGCCATCCGATATAGAGTTGGTACAGGGCACGTCTCCAGGCAGCCGCGATGATTCAGCACGACTATAATAGTCATTGGATGGCAATCGCTGGTATCTTGATGGTTCACCCATGAAAACACAGACGCTAAATAATCTGAAGGTGTTGGTGGTGGATGATGAAGCCGCCATGCGCATGGTGCTGGAGATGCGCCTGAAAGATTGGGGCTGCACCGTTGCCACCTCCGAAGACGGCGGCGCGGGAGTCGCGGCTGCGAAGCAATTCCGTCCCGACGTGATTCTCACCGATGTTTCCATGCCCGTGATGAACGGCCTGGAGCTGCTGGCCGCTGTGCGCCACGAATCGAGCGGATTGAATCCTTTGCCGGCGGTGATCCTGCTGACCGCGCAGGGCACCATCGACATGGCGGTTGAGGCCATGAAGCATGGCGCGCAGGACTTCATCACCAAGCCGCTTAATTACACCAAACTGCGCGCCGTGCTGGAGGCTGCCGGCCAGGACATCGCGCTGAAAACGCAATCGCGCAAACTGGCGGCGAAAATCGAGCACCCGGCTTTCGGTCCGTTCATCGGCTCCAGCCCCAGGATGCAGGAGTTGTACGAACTGCTGCAAACCCTGGCGGCCAGCGACACGCCGGTCTTCATCACCGGCGAGAGCGGCACGGGCAAGGAACTGGCGGCCCGCGCCATCCACTCGCTCAGCGCGCTGGCAGGCGGACCATTCGTGGCCATCAACTCATCCGCCATCCCGGAAACGCTGATGGAGAGCGAGTTATTCGGCCACGAGAAGGGATCGTTCACGGGCGCAACGGGCACGCGTGCCGGGTGCTTCGAGATGGCCCACCGCGGTGTGCTGCTGCTCGATGAAATCACCGAGATGCCTGTCGCCCTGCAACCAAAGCTGCTGCGCGTATTGGAAGACCGGCGCGTGCGTCGCCTCGGTGGGTCGCAGGAATTTCAGTTTGACGTGCGCGTACTCGCCGCCACGAATCGCGAGCCCGGCGAGGCCATCCGCACCGGCATGTTGCGCGAGGACCTCTTCTATCGCCTGAATGTCTTCACTGTGCAGTTGCCCGCGCTGCGGGAGCATAAGGATGACATCCCGCAGTTGCTGCAACACTTTATTGGCGAGTTGAATGAGAAGCATAAAACATCGTTGACCACTCCGGTGGCGGCCGCGCGGCCCGAGGCGCTGGAATTGCTGTGCCAATACGACTGGCCGGGCAACGTGCGCGAGTTCCGCAACGTCGCCGAGCGCGCCGTGATTCTGGCCAAAGGCGAGTGGATCGAGGCGGCTCATCTGCCGCCTTACATCCGGGATGGCGGAGAGGGCGCCGCGGCTGTAAGCAGGCAGGCCGGCAACCCGGGGGCCACGGCCGCCGACGCCGAGCGCCAGTTGATATTAAAGACTCTGGAGCAAGCCGGGAACAACAAATCAGAGACCGCGCGGCGGCTGGGCCTTGATGTCAAAACGATACGCAATAAACTGAAGGCGTACGGACTGACCTAAGTCATCCCTAAGTCATATTAAGATGAGCGCTGCCGCCGAGACGGTGCTGAATATACAATGAAGATCTCCACAAAAATCACGACGGGCTTCGCTGGCTTGATCCTGCTCCTGGCGGCGATACTCGGCTACCGCATGATCCTGATGTCGCAGGTACAGTATGTCCTGCGCACGTTGGGAGCCACCAACTTTCGCGCCTCGTTGGTCTCTCTGCAGATGATCCAGGACTTGGCGCAGGTGGATGAGTTCACGCGCAAGACATACGTTACCGGCGGCGATCCGGACTACGTCGCTCAGGCGCGCCTGATGCGCGACTCATTCCGCCGGGGCATGGAGGAAATTCGCGGCATTGCGCTGACTCCAGTCGAAGAGGAACAGGTAAAATCGCTGGCCACGCTGTGGAGCCGCTTCGTGGCGCTGCCCGAGGTCCCTGTACAGGAGCAGGACTTTCAGCGGCAAATTGCGCTCATCGAAGATCTGCGGCTGCAAACACAAAATGTGATTCGCGTCACACGCGAAGCCATCTCCCTTCAGGTGGAAACGTCCGCGGAGGAGGCACGGCGCGCCGACCGCATCTCGCTGGGAACCGCGCTGCTGGCTCTGGCCATCGGCATCATCGGCGCGGTGTGGATTGTCCGCTCCATCGCGCGCCCGCTGCGCAAGCTGACGGCGGGCACGCGCGCCGTGGCCGCCGGAGAAGTCACGCACCAGATTCAACTCGAAAGCCGGGATGAACTGGCGCAATTGGCCGCCGACTTCAACGCCATGACCATCCGTCTGGGAGAGCTGGACCAGATGAAGCGCGACTTCGTCTCGCACGCCTCGCATGAACTGAAGACACCACTGGCCTCGATGCAGGAGACGGTCCGCCTGATGCTGGACGGCATACCCGGCGCGCTGAATGGACAGCAGCGCCGTCTGCTCGAACTGAATCTGCAGAGCAGCCAGCGACTCTCCGCCATGCTGCGCAACCTGCTGGACCTCTCGCGCATGGAGGCCGGCGTGATGGAGTACGCCTTCGAATGGAATGATCTGCGCGAACTGGCGCGCGCCGCGGCCAGCGAGTTGGAGGGTATGCTGCGCGAGAAGAGTCTGAAAATTGAATTGGATTTGCCGGAGAAATCCTGTGTCGCGCAGTGCGATGGCGGGCGAATCATGCAGGTGATCACCAACCTGCTCGGCAATGCCATCAAGTACTCGCCCGCTGGTGCGCCGGTCCGCATCGCGCTGCATCAGGTATTTGCGCTGCCCGAGGATATGCCCAATCTGTGGCGCGTGCGCATGCCGGAGCGGTCCAGTCAGAATCTCTACGCGGTACTCTCCATCGCGGACATCGGTCCGGGCGTCCCCGCCGATGAGCGCATAAAAATATTTGAAAAGTTTCACCAGGTACGCGAACCAAGCTCTGAAAATGGCGGGGCGGCATCTGCTGCCGGAACGATCAGCAGTCGCTTGCGCAGTTCGCTGGCCACCATGAATACCGGACTGGGCCTCACCATCAGCCGGACCATCGTGGAGGCCCATCGCGGGGCCATTTGGGTCACGGAAAACGACGCCGCTGCCAGCGGCTCGCGGGGAAGCATCTTTCACATGCTGCTGCCCGTGGACGCCAAAGCCCCCTTGATCGAGCCGGTGGACTCGGCGCCCATCTAACTATTCTTCCGGATCGCGGATGGCGACGGAGGCGGCAGGGCAGATCAGAACCGCGCGCGAAATCCACGACGGAATAGTGCTATTCTGAAATCCCCCGCCAATCCTGTCTCAAGGACGGTCTGAATCTTGCGCGCATTTGTTTCCCATCTACCAGCGACTGACGAACTCCAGTCACTGAATTCCATTCCCGCGCGCGCGAATTGCACCAAGGACTTTACCAGGCGCGGTGTGCCCGGCCTCCGCGGGAAGTCCCTGGCGATTGCTCTGATTGCTCTCGTCCTGATCGCCTCCGGATGTCGTCAGCGGAGTTCCGTAGGCTCCCTGCCTACCCCGCCGCCACCACCTTCTCCGCCACCACCTAATTTTCTGGCATTGGGAGACGCGGCCTATGCCGCGCGCGACTCTGCCGTTGCGGTCGGCAACTACCAGAAATTTCTAGTGGCTGGCACGTTGTCGTCCGAGCGCGACCGCGTCCTATTCCGAGTCGGATTGCTCCACCTGCTGCCGGCAAGCCCGCTGCACGATATCGCGCAAGCTAAAACCACTCTGCAACTATTGATGGAAGCCTACCCCACGAGCGATTACTCGGTGCAGGCCCGCTTGTATCTGGATTTGTATCAGGAAGTCGAACAGCAGACGAGCAGCATCGCGGAGTACCGCCACCGCATTGAAGAACTGGGTGCGGAGATGACCCGACTGAAAGCGGATGATGCGATGAAGGCGGAGGATTTGCAAAAGCTGAAAGCAGAGGCGGCACGGCGCGAGGAACGCATTCGCCAAATAACGACTGACCTGGATCGGCTGAAGGAAATTGATATGCTCCGCCGGCCCGCCGTTCCCCGCCGATAGCATCGTTGTGAATCGTTCTGGCTACGCCAGCGCCCCAGGCTCCGAGTCCTCGTTGCTTTCCAGCCTGTCAATCTCGCAGATCACATTCACTCGGCCCGGCTGTTCGCTAGCTTGAATGGCGACGATGTGCCCCAGGCAGCTTATGCCGCCAACGCCGGCCCCGGCGTATTCGTCCGGGATTTGCAGTTGCAAATGAACCGGGGAGCCCACCTGCGGGGCGCCAGCACCCGCTGACTGCGCTAAAGTAAATTCGCAAAGGACCGCATGGAGGGGCTGAGACATCGCCGGAACCTCCTCTTGTTACACATCCATCAGACAGAATGGGTGCCTGCCATAGCAACGGCACGGTAATGGAAACAGCAAATGACCGGAAGATAACTCCCGGTCATTGCCATTATTGCATCGGAGAGATGCTCATTTATCGTCCTCGCCACGCGCCTGCGCGGATATCCGGCGAGAATCAATCATCTTGTCTAGCTACCGGCCTGCGCATTCGCCGCCGGCTGTGCAGTGTTCAGATGCGCATCGCGCTTCAGCTTCGGAGCGGAAACGTAGCCCACGACGCGGTCTTTGTAGATTTGGTTGACCACGATTTCCGTCGCCATCCGCGATCCGGCCTGATAGAACTGCACGGGCTCGAAGACCGTCTTGTCTTTCTTCTCGATGTTGCGGTCGTCGGCGATCAAGCTGACCGTATACTTCTGGCGCTTTACATCCACTTTCTTAAGTTGTAAACCGAGGCCGCCCACGCGCTGTGTCTTGTCGGACTTGCGCAAATCGAATTCGAAGTAATCGCGGTCGCCGCGGGCACGCAGCTCGATGAGATCATCGTGATTGCGCGCGATCAAATCACTCTGCACTCCAAGGTCTCCCACCATGCGCTGTAGTTGCGATTTGGTGGAGGCCAGCTCGTCCTTGGTCAGCGATACGTCTTTTTTGACTCCGCTCACATCATTGTTGACGCTGCCAATGAAGCCGCGCGCCGCCACCTGATCCTCCTGCAGCTTGCCCAGCTCGCTGGAGAGAACTTCGGTGGATTCCTTCTGCTTCTTCTCAATCTGCGCAGCCATCTGTTTGGTCCGCTTGATTTCGCCCTGCGCGGAGCCAACCTCGCCCTTGGTGCTGGCGAGCTCATCTTCGAGCACCGTGAAGCGCTCCGTGGCGCCGCCCAGTTGCGTGTGCAGACGGTCAATCGAGTCCTGCTGACTGTCCAGCTTGGCCACCAGCGTCTGCTCGGACTTCTGCATCTGGCTGGTCAGCCACCAGGCATAAGCGCCTTCGCTCAACGCCACCGCAAACAGGATGCCCAGCAGCAAGCCCATGGTGCGCACCTTGCGCTCCCCCGGTGTGGCCGGCGGCGCCACGGCGCTCTGTTGCGGAGCGGCATCTGTTGCGGACTGCGCTGATTCCTGTAGATTTGCGTTCGGTGTGATGCTCATCTGAGTCTCCTTATCTCACCCAAAAGAAGTGGCCCAAAAATACTGGCCCTGGTTCGATCTGCTTCCGGTCGGTTAGCGATTCGCCGCGGAAGACGATAGCGTCTCCACCGCCGGAGCCATCAGCCGCACAACCACGGCGCGATTCGCCGCGCGCCCTTCCTTCGAATCGTTTTCCGTGAGCGGGTTGTCTTCTCCGAAGCTCATCTTGCTGACCTGGTGCATGGGCACACTGTGTCCTACCACCAGGAAACGCTCGATAGCGGCAACGCGCTTTTCTCCCAGTTGAATGTTGTAGGTTTCATCGCCCGTCGCGTCCGTGCGGCCTTCCAGCACCAACCTCGCGTCGGGATTCTGCTTGAGCTTCAGGGCCAGCTCGTTCAGACGCATGTCGTTGGTGGCGTCCAGCCGGGCGCTGCCCAGTTCAAACAGGATCGCGAGTTCCTCCTGTTGCTCCAGATGATTGCGCCGCGCGAATTTTTCGTCGAGCGAGGCAATCTCGCCGACAGCATGATCCGCCGTGACTTGTGCGGCCTGGCCGGTGCTGATCGCGGTAGCGGCTTTGGCGTCAGTGACCTTCAATCCGGTATCCAGCGTGTTGATCAGTTGGCCGTGCTCGCGCGTTACGCCGGAGAGTTCGGTAATCTGGCTGGCGTTGGCCTGGATGCCGGCTTCGAGTTGTCCGTCCTTCTCGTCCATCTTCACGGACAGCTCATTCGAGCGGGCATCGATCTGCTCACGCACATATTTCTTGGTGGAGCACGCGCCGGAAACCAACATTACCGCGCTCATCGCTCCCACCGCCAGCCAACTGCTGCTCATGTTCATTTTGCTAACCCTCCGCTTTCAGCTAACAATCTTTGGTTAAAAAACTCAGGCGGGTGGGGCAGTTCCCCCCGGAATCCCCACCCTCCCGAGCAGTGCGACTTCGTTTGCTGCCAACCAAGGCAATCAAAGTCTGTTACAGTCGCACTCACATGTAGTGCAAGCACTTAACCAAACTGGAACAGAATTTTTAATCTGTTTTATTTACAAATAGTTATAGGTAGTTAATTAAGAAACAAGTGAGGAATAAGGAAGGCTGAATCAGGGAAACATTCCCCATCATTGAGAACCCGACGGGGAAATATTCAGTACCGGTTCGGTGAGCTTGGGCAGCCCACTTTGCCCGGACACCGCCAGAGCATCGCCGCCATACCGATTAGGACGACCGTGGCGACCGCTCCGCCCTCGGGGCCGTATTCCCAGCCGTGCAGCCACGCGGTGGCTGGCGGGCCAGCGGCGCTCCAAGGCACATCGAACAGGTCCAGGCCGCTGACCGGAAATCCCGCCAGGCCCAAGCTCCAGTTCCACGCCACATGCCAGCCGATGGGATACCACAGCGATTGCGTCCGCAAATATCCGAGCGCAAGCACCACTCCCGCCAGCACCGTGTTGGTGGTGCTCAACAAGGACGCGGAAGGGTTGGTCCAATGCACGATTCCAAAGAATGTGGAAGAGACCAGCACGGCGCCGGTCGCACCGATTCCTTCCACCAGCCGCTGAAACGGATAACCGCGGAACAGCAATTCCTCGAAGCAAGCGGCCAGCACGAGCAGGAAAGTAGTGGTAAGGATGGCGAGCATGGGAGAAGAGTTCACGGACTTCACTGACGTAACTTGAACGTCCGCGATCCCCAGTAAGCTAACAGAGACCGCCGCGACCGTCGCCAGTCCCACCAGCTTGCCGCATCCCAGCAACTGCCACCATCCCTTGTCCAGCCCTAGGCCAACATCCGCAAACGGGCGGCAGTCAAAAATCTTGAGCATGGCCCAAGTTACGAATGCAGTGGAGGCAAGGTGGATCAGTGGAGCCAGCACCGGCTGGCCATGACGGCTATATTCGAGAAGCCACCAGCCCAATAAATTGACGATCACCACCCAGAATATGACAAATATCAGGAGGCGCCAGCCAGCGCGCAGGCGGCCGTCCGGCAACAGGAAGTAACCAGTGTGGTTCATTCG
Organism: Acidobacteriota bacterium; assembly: GCA_009691245.1. Lineage (NCBI taxonomy): Bacteria > Pseudomonadati > Acidobacteriota > Acidobacteriota bacterium. The sequence continues at coordinate 20,799 of SHUM01000020.1, forward strand.
ATTGGGGAAGGTCTCCAAGGATGTCAGGCCGAAGTCCGGCGGATATTGCCGGGCCAAGGAATCTGCTTTGTTTTAGCAGCGCGGACAAAAACAGATTCCTCGCTCCGCTCGGAATGACAGCGCAACAGGATGTTTCAGCGGCGTTACACGCGCAGGTGATCCGGGACCCAGGTCTTGATCATTTGCTTGATCACTTTGCGGTCTTCAATTCTTTCCGTCAGAACCCTGCGCGCCAGTTCGGGCAACTCCTCGTCGCTGGCAAAGCGCAGCGCGATCAGTTGGCCCGGCGTGAACTCCATCATCCGGGCGCGCAGGTCGGCGGGCAGCACTTCCTTCATGCGCAGGCGCATCTCCAGACGGATCACGCGGTCTTGCGCGGTCAGCGCGAAAACCCGCGCGCAGAAAAACAGGATGATGAAGCCAATGGCCAGCAGCACCCCCATCACCGTCCCGAAAGAAAACGAGCGCACTAGTTGCACGATGGACCAGATGAAATTAATGAACAGAATGGGAAAGAGAACCATGTGAAACGCGGGCACGAAGCGCGCGTGATTCTTGAAATTCTGCGTTGCTTGATCTGCCATCTGCGAATGCTCCTTAAGGTTAGGCTGCTTGCTGCCTTCTCAATCGCTGCCACTATACGTCCCCTGAAGGCTGAAATCAAGCATGGCGAGCGTTCGGGCGTTTTCCGTGGTGGCGTATCGGTCGCTACTTCTCCGTCCGCACCTGCAACCCACGCGGCGCCACGCGCGCCGGAAGAACCTGCGCCCGCGCAGCCGTCAACGCGGCCGCCACGCGGCCCTTCGCCTCCGGTTCCACCAGAAACGCCACGCATCCACCGCCGCCCGCGCCGCAAGCCTTCCCTGCCCACGCGCCGTTGTGTTTGGCGATGTCGATCAGCCGGTCGATCTGCTCGGTAGTGATGCCCGGCCAGGCCTTCTTGCGCGCCGCCCAGTCCGCCCCGGCCAGCCGCGCCACCGCGCGCCAGTCATGCTCGATCAACGCGGAACGCATCTCCGCCGCAATCGCCGCGATGCGCGCGAAGTGGCGGACTACATCGCGCCGCCCGTCAATGTGCGCCTTCTCCACTTCCCAGTTGTTGATCCCTGATTGCCGCGACTGCCCCGTGTAGCACAGCACGAAGCGGTTGTTCATTTCGTCCGGAGACACCGGCAGCTTCTCCGGCTCGATGCCGTGCGGCGTCAGATGAATCGCCTGCACGCCGCCGAACATCGCCGAGTAATAATCCTGCTCGCCCGCCGGCACGCCGAGCACCTGCGACTCTACGTTGCGCGCAATCTCAATGAGTTTTCCGGGCAGCTTGCCCGGCGCAAACTTCTTGCCCGTGAATCGCTGCGTAAACTTACTTAGCGCTCCGCAGATCGCGATGTTCAGCGCCGACGACCCGCCCAGCCCCGACCCGGTGGGCACGCCCGACTCCATCTCCAGCGTCAGCCCCGGCAAGTTTTCAGCGTGGGACGTGAACTCCCGAATCAGCAGCGCCGGCAGAGGCAGCCGGAGCTTCCCGCCGCGCGCGACTCGCTGCAATTCATCGAATGACGCAAACTCCTCGCCGCGCCGCAGATCGCGCGAAACAATTTCAATCCGCCCATCACGCCGTGCTGAAATGCGACAGCGCGCATAGCAATCAATCGCAAAATTAATCGTCTGGGAATTTTCGTGGAATAAGTAGAGCGGCCAGATGTCCAGGGTCCCGCCCGCCAAATCCACCCGCGCCGGCGCCTGTGATTGAACAATCATGTCAATAGCGACCGCGATCATGCTGCGTCTCTGCGTTCGTAGCATTGCCGCTGAGCACCTTTTGCGGCGTCTTGCTTCGAACTGGATTCAAGGGCTGCAGTAGAACGCCCTCCGCGACCAATTCAACGGTAAATTGCTTGCCCGTCTTCCATCGCTGCGCATCCCGTGTTCCCTTGGGTATTGTTACTCGCCCGTTGGTGGAAAGCTTTGCGGTCCTCATCGCTTGCCTCACTTTACTTTGAAATATAACAAAGCCACCATATTTTTCGCCGCGCATTCACCCAGACAGGGTCCGTCCACACAGCCGTGTCAAGTTGACTCAGATAATTATCAAAACAATTTTGTAAGGCTTCGGCGAAGAGTGTCCGATTTACAGTTTTCTTGTTAGGATCCCACACTTTGGAACCCTTTTTGTTTATCCTCCAACCATTCTTAGTCTGTGATTGGTGCAATAAACCATTCCTAATATTACGGTGAAACTCCCCTCCAGCCAATCCGTTAAACGACGTGCTATACCCGACGAAGAAATCCTCAAAGCTGCTGCTGCCACTCATAGGCTGGATACCGTTAAGCGAGGCCCACGGCGGAACACCGGGCGTGCCTGCAAGTTTTTGGAATTCCCTTCTGTCTGTGGTCGGTAGCCCAGTTTTGTAACACTGGATTGTTTCGACTAGCAACGAGCACAAGCTCATCATCGCAAACCCGTACCCTACGTGTCCTCCTTGTATTTTCCCGAGGTGGGTAATTGGGTCGAAGAATCTGTTCTTATGACGCACCCGGATGAATTTGACAAGGGACGTCCTTGCTCGTTTACTTCCATTGGAATTCAAAAGGTCTTCAACACGTCGGATGGAGTATTCAGGGGCAAGTTCCATGAGGGGACTCCTAAGCTTCATCCCAATCTTCTGAGGAGATACCCGCTTGACGGAGGATCTCCGCGACTAGTGCTTTGGAAATATCTCCCTGACGAGGATTCGGGATGCGGACTCGTTGCGTGCCTTTGACCATGAATGGGTGGCGGCGTCCCGCGTAAGGGCCGTCAAAACCCAGCCTCTGAAATTTCTGGACCAGTTTCCGCCACGATATGCTCTTAGGCACGATTAACCAATTTCACTTTTTCAACTTTCCACTTGAACCCAGGGATTGGCTCCCGGTCGCTGACCTTGAGCAGCAGCCAGCCCTCCAAGACTTCCTGTAGCTCACGGCGGCAGTCTTCCAGCTTCTTGGCATTGCCCCAAACGCCGCGCAGCCCGGGTATCTCCCCGAAGTAGGTTCCATCTTCGAGTTTCTTATACTTGGCGGTCTCCATTTTTTTTTGAACGTATTCCACCAGCATGGAGTGAATCTCCTTCCCGCGCTACGGAACCGCTCCATATCTGTCGCGGCTCGGATCAATACTAAACTACGCCGCCGCGCCGTGGCACTTTTTGTATTTTTTGCCGCTGCCGCAGGGGCAGGGGTCGTTGCGGCCCACTTTGTCGCCGCTGCGTTGCACGGTCTTCGACGGCGGCTCGGCCGCGCCGTCCTCGGCGCCTTGCAGAATTAAATCAGCCTGCGAGCGCTGCTGCTTGCGCTCGATATCCTTCACCTGCTGCTCTTCCTCCACCGGCTGCAGCAGGTAGAGGAAGCGCAGACCCTCTTCGTCGATGCGCGCGCGCAACTCGGTGAACATCTTGAACGACTCTTTCTTGTACTCGACCAGCGGGTCCTTCTGGCCGTAGCCGCGCAGGCCGATGCCGTCCTTCAGATCGTCCATGGCCAGCAGATGCGTCTTCCACTGCGCGTCCACCACCTGCAGCAGGATCACGCGCTCGGCGTGCCGCATCACCTGCGGAGTCAGCGCAGCCTCTTTCTCCTCATACTTCTTAACCAGCTTGGCGTAAATCGAATCCTTCAACGCCTCCACTCCGTGATCCATGTCCGCCGGCTCATGTTTCAGGTCCAGGCCGAACTGGCCGAAGATCACGTTGCGCAGCCCATCCATGTTCCACTGATCGAGATGCGCGTCCTTCGGGCAATGGTCATCCACAAGATCGGAGAGCACGTCTTCCGTGAGATCCATCACATACTCGCGGTGGTCTTCCTTATCGAGCAACTGCGCGCGCTGGCCGTAGATGGCCTCGCGCTGCTTGTTCATCACGTCATCGTATTCCAGCAGATGCTTGCGCGCCTCGAAGTTCTGTCCCTCGACGGCCTTCTGCGCGGCCTCGATGCGCCGGCTGATCAGCCCGGACTCAATCGGCACGCCCTCATCCATGCCCAGCCGCTTCATGATGTTGCTGATATTTTCGCTGGCAAAGATGCGCATCAGATTGTCTTCGAGCGACAAATAAAAGCGCGAACTGCCGGGATCGCCCTGGCGTCCGGCGCGTCCGCGCAGCTGATTATCGACGCGCCGCGACTCATGCCGCTCCGTGCCGATGATGTGCAGTCCACCCATCGCCACCACGTCGTCGTGCTCCTGCTTGACCTCGGGCGTAAAGCGCGCCACGGCCTCCTGCATCTGCTCAGGCGTGGCCGTCTCCGGCGGGATGTTCTGCTTGCGCAGCCAGTCGCGCGCCATGAACTCCGCGTTGCCACCCAGTAAAATATCCGTGCCGCGACCGGCCATGTTGGTGGAAATCGTCGCCGCGCCCTTGCGCCCAGCCTGCGCCACAATCTCCGCCTCGCGGGCGTGTTGCTTGGCGTTCAACACCGAGTGCCTGATTCCTTCCTTCTTCAGCATCTCGCTCAGCCGCTCGGATTTCTCCACCGATGTCGTTCCCACCAAGACGGGCTGGCCCTTCTCCTGCAACTCGCGTATCTCCTCGACCACCGCGTTGTACTTCTCGCGCTCCGTGCGATACACCATGTCTGGATTTTCCACGCGCCGCAACTCGCGGTTGGTGGGGATGACCACGACTTCCAAATTATAAATTTTCTCGAACTCCGCCGCTTCCGTCTCCGCCGTGCCGGTCATGCCGGAAAGCTTGTTGTACATGCGAAAATAATTCTGGAAGGTGATGGTGGCCAGCGTCTGCGTCTGCCGTTCGATCTTCGCGCCTTCCTTGGCCTCCACCGCCTCGTGCAAGCCATCCGACCAGCGGCGGCCCGGCATCAGTCGTCCGGTGAACTCATCCACGATGACCACGGCGTTGTCCAGCACCACGTACTCGTCGTCCTTCTCATAGAGCACGTAGGCCTTCAGCAGTTGCCGAATCGACTCGTTCTTGATCCAGCGCTGCTCGGCAAGCTTCGGCACGCGCTGCACCAGATCCGCCTTCTCGGCGTCATCAATGTCGGTGCGCGCTTCAATTTTCTTGATCTGATCGTCGATGTCCAGAATCTGGAAGGTGTCGAAAGTCTCCTGCATCTCGCGCAGCATTCGCGCCTTCTGCTCGTCGCTGAGGTTGCTGCGCTGCTCGATCTGCTGCGCTTGGAAGGCCATCTCGGAGCGCGACAGATCGTCGTTCAACGCCGCGGCCAGCACGGCACGGCCCGAATTATGCAGATCGACAATGTGATTTTTCTCGTTCACCGTAAAGTAGAGAGGCTCCAGCAGCTCGCGCTCGAAGTCGCCGCCCACGCGCTTCTCGAGACGCCCGACAATTTGCTTCGTCTCGTTGTTTTCGAGCAGCTCCATCATCGGCTTGAACTTCGGCACGCCGCGCTTGATCTGCACAATCTTCTGCGCAGCCAACTCCTGATCGTCCTCGTCGCCCTCGAACAGCTTCTTCGCTTCCTCGAGCCACCCGCTCACCAACGCAATTTGTTTATTGACCAGACGCTCCACCAGTGGCTTCAGCTCATTGTAAAATACGGGCTGCGTTACGTCGGAGAGTCCGCTGATGATCAGCGGCGTGCGCGCCTCGTCGATCAGGATCGAGTCCACTTCGTCGACGATGGCGAAGTTGTGCCGGCGCTGCACGCAGTCGTTCAGGTTGAACTTCATGTTGTCGCGCAGATAGTCGAAGCCAAACTCGTTGTTGGTGCCGTAGGTGATGTCGCAGGCGTAGGCCTCGCGGCGCTGCTGGTCGGAGAGGTCATGCACGATCACGCCGACGGTCAGGCCCAGCGCCTTGTAGAGACGCCCCATCCACTCCGAGTCGCGCCGCGCCAGATAGTCATTCACCGTTACCACGTGAACGCCCTTGCCGTCCAGCGCGTTCAGATACGCCGGCAGCGTGGCCACCAGCGTCTTGCCTTCGCCCGTCTTCATCTCCGCGATCTTGCCCTCGTGCAGCACCATGCCGCCGATCAACTGCACGTCGAAGTGGCGCATGTTCAGGAAGCGACGCCCGGCCTCGCGCGCCACCGCGAAGGCCTCGTAGAGCAGGTCATCAAGCGTCTCGCCTTTGCCGTTTTCACCCTTGGCCAGACGCGCGCGAAACTCCGCCGTCTTGCCGCGCAGTTGCTCATCAGAGAGCTGCTCCATCGCGGACGCCAGCGCATTCATCTGTGCGACGCGCGGAACCAGCAGCTTCATCTCGCGGTCGTGCTTGGTGCCAAAAACTTTGGCCAGAAGATTGCCAATCATGTTATGCGAAACCCGATTCCTTGCCCTTGACTTTGTCCTAGGTTGGGCAATGCTGAGAAGCTAAAGTTCAATTATAGAGGCCAGCGCCGCCCCCCGGCAAGACAGCGAACCTTTTCGCGGTCGTTCAATGTCTGATTCGCAAACCGTCAGGGCACGGTTTCAGAGGCTGCTGAAAAACTCTCGCTCGTCGTCATTCCGAAGTCCGGCGCCTTTTGCCGGGCTGAGGAACCTGCTTTGTTTTCAGGCGGGCGGAATAAAAGCAGGTTCCTCGCTCCGCTCGGAATGACGACGCGTGAGAGTTTTTCAGCAACCTGTTTAGTCGTGCCCTGACGCCAAGCTGACGCACCACCTGCGGAAGAAGCATATTGACACGCACTGAGCCGCCGTTGTGCAATGAGGCTGATGAATACAAAAACCAGCCTTCTCCCGCGCGACTGCGTGGACTCGGACCACCCCGCGATCCGCGCCCGCGCGGCTTCGCTCACCTCGGGGCTTGCTTCCGGCGCGCGCGATCATCGCTCCCACCAGCGCGAGAAGGCCACGCGCATCTTCAACTTCGTGCGCGACGAGATCGCCTACAACTTCGCGCCCGCCGTGCGCACGCGCGCCGACTTTCGCGCCTCGCACACGCTCGCGCTGGGCAATGGTTTTTGTATGCAGAAAGCCGCGCTCTACGCCGCGCTGTGCCGCGCCATCGGCATCCCCGCGCGCGTCGGTTTTCAGGACATCATCGACTACAAGATCACCGGGAAGTTTTACGAGATGATGGGCGGCAACGAACTGGACTTCCACGGCATGAACGCCGTCTACCTCGGCGGCCACTGGCTGAAGGCCGACTGCACGCTGGACCGCGCGCTGTGCGAACGCAAGAACTATCGCCTGATCGAGTTCGACGGCCGCCACGACGCGACGCTCCCGCCGACCGACCGCGCCGGCGCGCCGCACTTCACCATCAAGAAGCAACACCTCTTCTACAACGACACCCCACAGTTCGCCAGCAGGACCATGCTCAAGTGGACGCAACACCTCCCCTACCAGCAATGGACCAACCTGGTCCACCGCAAGCACGGGTCGATGTAGTGAGTCTTGGTTGCGCGACCTAATCACAACGCCGAGATTGGACACACTTTGTCCGGTCAGCAGCCGCGGGAGTAGAAGTCGGCGGTCCATTGGCCGCGGGCGTTGTAGGGCGGCACCCACCCTGCGATGAGTGACACGGGTTGCTCGGTCTCACACGGCGACTCACTGAAGACATTCACGCGGAACCAGAGCTGGCCGCTGACTTCGCGATACTCGAGGACATCGGCGGCGTGCTCGGGCCGCTTGATCTGGCGAAACGGAATCATCTTAGCAATGCCGCCGGGAGAATCCCACACGCGCCCGTCCCACGCTTCGGTGAGATACGCGAGACTCCCCTTCACCAAATCGGCATACGCGCGAAACGTCGCGCCCGCCGGCTCCGGAATCCATGCGTTGCCATCATTTAACGCCACGCGCGCCCAGCCCTGGCCACCCACCGCGCGCCGCTCCAGCACGACGAGCGAGTACTCCCCGTACCCATGCTCCTTCGTCACCAGTTGGCCACTCTGCGAATTGGCCACAACGCGCCGCGACTTCGCACCGCGCGCCGGAGCATCATAAACGGCGAGCGCAAACTCCTCCACCATCTTCCCCGCCTCCACATGCATCCGCAGCGCCGGCAACTCCAGCAAGCCAATCCGCCGGTCAGGCGATTGAGCAAATGAAAATTGACTGGCAGACACCAAGTAAAGGAAGTATGTCAGCCAGCGGATTAGAACGGTTTGTGGAATCACTATCATTACCCCAAATTCACGTTGATGCTTTTGAGTTTCGTGTAACTGAGTAAGTCCCCTAAAGTTTCTTCGCGGCCCATGCCGCTGTGTTTGACGCCGCCGAAGGGAACGCCGGCGAAGTGGCGGCTGGCGTCATTGATCCACACGAAGCCTGCCTCGATCTCCTGCGCCAGGCGGAAGGCTTTGGGGAAGTCGCTCGTCCAGATACTCGCCGTAAGGCCGAAATTCAGGCTGTTGGCGAGCTTAGGCAGATCAGCTTCATCCTTCCATGTGAGTACGGCCTGCACGGGGCCGAATATTTCCTCCTGCGCCAAGCGCATCGACTGAGTGACTCCGTCGAAGATGGTGGGTAGGACGAAGTAGCCGCTCTGTAACTCCGGCTGATTTGGCTTGCCGCCGCCCGCCACTAACCTAGCGCCTTCTTTCTTGCCTAACTCAATGTATGACATGACACGATTAAAATGTTTCTCAGTCACTAAGCAGCCCATGTCAGTGGACTCATTGGTGGGGATACCAATCCGCGCGGTTCCTACTTTCTCAAGTAACTTAGCGAGAAACTCGTCGTGGAGTGACTCATGCAGGAACAGCCGTGAGGTCGAGCCACAGGACTGGCCTTGCGACCAGCAGTAGTTCATGCCGTTGAACGCCCCGGCGACGGCCTTGTCGATGTCGGCGTCGGGAAAGACGATCATGGGGTTCTTGCCGCCCAGCTCGAGCGACACGGGCTTCAGTCCCTCCGCCGCTGCCTTCGCCACTTCGCGGCCGATCTCGACCGAGCCGGTGAAATGCACACGGCGCACCAGCGGATGGCGGACCAGCGGTGCGCCCACGTTGAGGCCGTCGCCATTGATGATATTAACCACGCCCGCCGGAAATATCTCGCGCACGTCGCGCGCCATCTCCAAAGCAGAAAGTGGCGTCTGCTCCGGCGGCTTCATCACCAGGGTGTTGCCGGCGATCAGCGGCGCGGCGATGCGCGCGGCGAACATGATGGGGTGATTAAACGGAATGATGCGCCCCACCACGCCATACGGTTCGCGAATGGTGAAGTTCAGAGTTGTGGCAGTCGCCGGGATGGTCTCGCCTTTGATCTCCGGCGCGAGGCCCGCATAGAAGTCATTCAGCGCGGCGGCGGATGCTACATCCTTGCGCATGGCCTGTAATGGACTGCCCAGGTCGAGTGAGTCAATCCAGGCGTAAGTCTCGGCGCGCTCGCGCAGCCGCGCGGCGAACTTGCGGACATACACAGCGCGCTCGACCGGAGTGAGTCGCCGCCACGCCGGATACGCCGCGTGCGCGGCCGCGACGGCGCGATCCACATCCGCCGCGGCGCAGTTGGGCACGTCGGCCAGTTTCTCTCCCGTGGCCGGATTGTGCGTGGCGACGGTCTCTCCCGACAGCGCACCAACCAGCTCGCCGCCGATCAAGCAGCGGTACTCATCGCGGATGACATCACGTCCACCCAGCTCGCGCCCGCCCTTCACAGCTTCTGAACTTGCCTGCGCCATCGAGCGCCTCCCGTTCTTATGCCATGCCAGTGCAAAATGATACTATAGCGGATTCTATTAAGTGGGGCAGGCATTCCTGCCTGCCTCGGCGGAACAGGTCTGGAGACCTGTCCCTACCTGGAACCCCGGAGCCATGGCTGACAGCCTGCTCAAGATCAAGCAAGAGATCATCCGCTGCACGCTCTGCCCGCGCCTGGTGGAGTACCGCGAGGCGGCGGCGCGCGAAAAGCGCCGCGCTTACATGGCTTGGGATTACTGGGGCAAGCCCGTTCCGGGTTTCGGCGACCAGCAGGCGCGTCTGCTGATTATCGGCTTGGCGCCCGCCGCGCATGGCGGCAATCGCACCGGGCGCGTCTTCACCGGCGATAGCTCCGGCGACTTTCTCTACGCGGCGCTGCACCAGAGCGGCTTCGCCAGCCAGTCGCACTCCATCTCGCGCGACGACGGGATGACCTTACGCGACGCCTACATCAACGCCACCGTGCGTTGCGCTCCGCCGGACAACAAGCCGCTGCCCGCCGAATCGCGCAACTGCCGCCCCTACCTGGAGCGCGAACTCGATGCGCTGGGCATGCCGGGCAGGGGGGACGCGCGCCTGCGTTGTGTCATCTGTCTCGGCAAGATCGCCTTCGACCGATTTCTGGCAATCCTCACTGAGCGCAAACTGGTCCGTCCTCGATTCGCCTATCGCTTCGCCCACGGCGCGGAATACACCATGGACGCCATTCTGCCCACACCGCTGACGCTGCTCACCAGCTACCACCCTAGTCCTCGCAACACGCAGACCGGGCGACTTACTCCCGCCATGTTCCTCTCCGTGTTCGAGCGGGCCAAAATGATTCTCCGCCATTGACTGGTAGTTCACCGAGCGGTGGAGCCAATGCCAAATCGTCGAAATGATCCAGATAAAGTTTGCATCTTTTTCATCGCGTGCGCATTGGGTCGCGCTGGCTAAAAATGCGAATGCGCAATCAGAATTTCCCTGCGTCGTTGGTAATAACTGTGAACGTTTGCGCTTTTGGCGGAGCGAATTCCGCCGACGATCTGCCGGGTCGGATGGGACACCATCCAAGGTGAATGGAAAGCGAAACTCTGGGACCGCTGGTACCAGACGAATATAAGGCGAAGGAAACGTGCGGAAGTTTCGCGGATGATTTCCGGGACCCGAGTTGTGTTTCCCGTGGGCGGACCCTAGCCGGCGGCCAGGTCGCGCAAGGCGGCTTCGATGTCGGAGGCTTGCGGGAGTATCTGCTTCTCGAGCGTGGGGTGATAGGCGACAAAGGTGTCGAGCGCGCCGACGCGTTTCACCGGCGCGTCGAGTTCGTGGAACATCTCCTCGCTGATGCGCGCGGCGATCTCCGAGGCGTAACCGAACGACAGATTGTCCTCCTGAGCAACGAGGGCGCGGCTGGTCTTGCGCACGGACGCGGCGACCGTGTCCCAATCGAATGGACTGAGGCAGCGCAGGTCCACCACCTCGACGCTCATGCCCTCCTCGGCCAGCTTCTGCGCGGCCTGCAGCGACTTCTGCACCAGCGCGCCGTAGGTGATCACAGTGGCGTCGCGTCCCTCGCGCACAATGTTGGCGCGGCCAAACGGGATCATGTAATCAGGGCCGGGGTACGGAGAACGGTTATAGGTCTGGCGATAGAGATGCTTATGCTCGAGGAACAACACGGGATCGTCGCAACGAATCGCGGTGCGCAGCAGGCCGTTGGCGTCCGCGGCGTTTGAAGGGAGCACGACGCGCAGTCCGGGGATGTGCGCGAAGATGCTCTCGCCGCACTGGCTGTGATAGATCGAGCCGCCGCTCAAGTAGCCGCCATAGGCCGCGCGAATCACCGCAGGCGCGCCGAAGTTGCCGTTGGAGCGCCAGCGCATCACGCTCATCTCATCGCGAATCTGCATCATGGCCGGCCAGATGTAGTCGAAGAACTGAATCTCCACCACCGGCTTCAGCCCGCGCAGTCCATAGCCGATGGCGCGGCCCACGATGTTGGCCTCGGCGATGGGCGCGTTGAAGACACGGCCTTTGCCAAACTCACGCTGCAGGCCATGCGTTACTTTGAAGACTCCGCCCTTGCCCTTCACCTCCGGCAGCGTCTGCTCGCTGCCGCAGTCGGCGATGTCCTGGCCGTAGAGGAGTACGCGGGGGTCGCGGCGCAGCTCGTCGCGCAGGCAGGCGTTCAATGACTCCACCATGGTCAGCGGCTCGCCGGAAAACTGCGCGGGGTGATCGAAGGCGCGCGAGGTGGGGTCCACGTGAATGGAAAAGACATGCCGCTCGATGTGGCTCGATTGTTTGTCGGTGTGATGGCCGGGAGCGACGAGAGCCTGCTCGGCAGCGTGCTCAATCTCGGTATCCACTTCCTGCTCCAGCGCGGCACGATCCTTGGCGCTTAAGAGGCCCTCGGTTTCCAGACGCGCGGCCAGCTTAGGCAGAGGGTCGCGGAGCGTCTCTTCGGCAATCTCCCTGGATGATTTGTAGAGGCGCTGATCATCGGAGAGCGAGTGCGAATGCAGGCGAAACAGATGGCCCTGCACGATGGCGGGTCCCTTGCGCTCACGACAATGTGCGACGGCGCGCTGTAGGGCTTCGAGACTCTCGACGAAGTCGGTGCCGTCGGTCTCCTCGCGGTACAGGTTGGGATATCCGGAGACCAGTTGCAGCGAGTTGCCGCCGGCGGTCTGCTCCTCCACGGGAGTGGAGATGGCGTAGCCGTTGTTTTCGATCAGATAGAGCACTGGCAGGCGATCATGGCAAGCGGTGTTGAGCGACTCAAAGAACTCGCCTTCGCTGGTGGAGCCATCGCCGCCCAGCACGCAAACCACTTCGTCAGCCTCGAAGCTGGAGGACAGTTTGGAAGTCAGTTTGGAAGACAACGAAGAGTCTTGCTGCAATTGAGGCGCGGACGGCGGCGGCGTGCCGGCTGACATTCGCTGATAGTAGATGCCGGCCTCGGCGCATCCAACCGCGTGCAGGAACTGGGTGCCCACGGCGCTGGAGCGCGAGACAACGTGCAGCGCGGGGCTGCCCCAGTGATTGGGCATCTGGCGTCCGCCGCTGAATGGCGCGGCCGATGAGCCTACCGCTTCAAGCAACAGATCGAGCGGCGTAAAGCCCAGAGCAACGGCCAGCGCCTGATCGCGATAGTAAGGGAAGAACCAGTCGTAGCCTGGCTTCAGGGCCATGGCGGCGGCGACTTGAAACGCCTCATGACCGGAGGCCGAGAGCTGAAAATACGTCCGGCCCTGGCGATGCAGAACAATCTGCTTTTCGTCGAGGCGCCGCGAGAGAACCATGGAACGATAGGCGTGCAGAAGGCGGCTGCGGTCCAGACCCGCAAGCTTCCGCGCCACCACGGTGGAGGTCGATGCTGCCATGCCAAAAGCTCCTGAACTGATGACCTGAATTGACGAAATGACGCAGACTGCAACCGCGATGCGCTACGCTAGGATGCGCCACTGCGCCGAACTACTATTCAACTTCCGGCTTGCAACTTCTGGCTTTCAACTGCTGGCGAACTTTCGGACCGGCTGAATCCCCATCCGCGTCGATGCCCGATCAACAACTTGCTTGCCAAGGTATGCCACTTTTTCTTGCGATGCGCAAGCGGAAATCGCCAGTGGCGCGGATCAATGCTTGTGCGTGGTGTGGTCGTGCGTGAATTTCTTGAATGGAAAAGTAAACAACTCCGGACGGGAATCCGCGGGCGCGCCGGGTAAGCGGATTAAGAGTGTCAACTGGAGTGGAAAGGCGACTTTCGCAGGTGAGGCAGCTTCCAGCGCGCGGCCGTCGGCAGAGGGCTTCATGGCCACCTCCGGCGCTGTTTCGTGCTCGCCCCAGATCACTTTGGCAGCCGCCCGCGCAACCTCCTGCTTACTCAGCGGCAGAGAATGTTCCTCAAAAAGAAAAACCTTGAAGGTGCCTGGGGACATCAGCACGCCCTCGATATGATGCTTCTCATCGAGAGCCATGAAAAAAGCGTCGCCATGCTTGGATTCGTGATCCTGATGCGCTGCGCCGGGAACCGCTCTGGGAACCTGTTGATGGCCTGCGGCGGAGTCCTGCATGGTAGCCGAACCTTCGCCTGCGGGCAGGTCCATTGAGCCCTGTCCTGGCGATAGAGAGTGGCCTTCCTTGGGCCTTGATTCCGCCACCGGAATCTGCTGCTGGCTGCACGCCGTCAAACCAAATCCGAGCAGGATCACCAGAATCAGTTTTCGGACACGATCAGTTATGTTCATCTTCCCCTACCGCTCTCCCTGTCTGCCACACTCTGTCTGCCGCACTCTCCGTGGAGAATTGCTCTGTTGAAGGAATCGTCAAACGGCATTCTAAATAGCCTACTATTTCGATTGTAGGGTGCGCGATACGGCCTCGCAATCAGAATCGCATAGCAGCAGGGCCTCCCTGCAGAGCGGGTAATCCGTGAACAACTCTTCCCCGATTTCCAGCCATCCTTACCCCTCTAAAAATCGTTGGAGCGGGTTCGTTAGGGCTTGACTTAAAGCGAATATAAAGCGAATATGTTGCGGTGCGGATACCCACATCAGCAGGACTCTTCCCGATTGATTTCAGCGCGGCGTCGCCGGGCGCCACCGTAGGCATCGCACGGATTGCCGCTAATTGACTGAAACTAAAGGACAAGCAATTAGCGGAATACTTCCTGCTGCCCGCGCGCTCCGTCTTGAATCCCTGCACCAGTCCGCGCCTGCCCTTCCGCTGGACGATCAACCCGTATCGCGGCTGTGAGTTCGGCTGCAAGTATTGCTACGCGCGCTACACCCACGAGTTCATGGGACTGGACGATCCGCTCGACTTCGAAGAGAAGATTTACAGCAAGCAGGACGCTGGAGAAATCCTGCGGCGCGAGCTCACGCGCGACCCCTCTGGCGAGATTGCCGTCGGCACGGCCACCGATCCCTACCAGCCAGCCGAGCGCCTGTATGGAACGACGCGCGCGATACTCGAAACGCTCAATGAGTTTCGCGGACTGCGTGTCTCCATCACCACCAAGTCGGACCTGGTCATGCGGGATATACCGCTGCTGCGGGAATTCGCTGGTGAGAATCACCTGCGCATTCATCTCACCATCACCACTCTGCGGGAAGACTTGGCGCGGCTTCTGGAGCCACGCGCACCGCGCCCGGAGCTGAGACTGAAGGCCGTCCGTGCGCTGGTGGACGCTGGGATTCACGTGTCCGTGTTCGCCATGCCGGTGCTGCCGGGAATCACGGATGGCCACGGTGAGCTTGAAATGCTAGCCGAGCGGGCCGCCGCCGCGGGAGCGTCGTATCTTGCCGTGAACGTACTCTTCCTGCAGCCGTCGGCCAAGGCAGCTTTCCTGCCATTTCTCAAAGAGCACTTCCCGCACCTGATGCTGCGCTACGAAAAGCTCTATTCATCCGGCCCCTATCTGCGCGGGGATTATGAACGACAGTTGCAGGAGCGCGTCGCGGCTCTGCGGACCAAACATGGGCTGAACAGTCCATCTCCAGGACCGCATCTGCCACCGTTCGGAATACGATCGCAGCTCCAACTGTTCTCCTGCTGATGACGGGTCGATCCACGCATGGCGGACGCGAGTGAAGCGGGAGTAGAATGGCATCAGCAGTAAGGAACGTCCTCCGTTGACGAGGTGCCCTGATGTCCCTAAGTGGGTCGCTGCGCTCTGGCCGTACCGGCCAGACAGGCCACGCAAAATTGATCCATAGACAACCCGGCATGATTTGGCATCTCTATCGCTGGCTGCGCGGCAGCGAGCAGATTCTGGTGCGCCCCGCCGACGAGTTTCCGTTGGTGCTGATCTCCTATGTGCGCAGCGACCGCAACGGGATGGAACCATTCAGGGAATCTCTTGAAAAAACCTGGCCGAGTCTGCCGCAGCGCTACCGCAATCGGTACTGCGATGTGCTGGAACGGGCGCCGTCATTCGTGGTGGTCCTGCTGCGGCGGAAGAACATCTGCACCTGTCTGGGGCACCATCATCCGCCGGGCACGGAGAGTAGCGTTACGCGCCGTCTGCGCGGGCTGAGCGGCGTGCGCACCGGAGAACTCGACCTGGCCTACGAGGCGATCCGCGAGTGGGAGCCGCAACCGCTCTCGCACCTGGCGCTGCCCATCGAGCCCGGCAACCCGGAGTTGGATCGCTTTCAATACCAACTGGCGATGTTGACGGTCTTCCTGCACGAGCTGCACCACATGGTCGCGCCGAGCGAATCCGAGTTCGCCGTGCGCAGCCGCAGCCAGAAATTCTACGACGACCTGCTGGCGCACTTCATCGCGGAACGCTTCGGAGTGGAGTATGGTTTGAGGGCCGCCAGCACGGATTGAGCGCGTGCCTGTGCCGCGTCACAGTGCCGCGCGCGTTAGCAAGCGGGCCGATGGAACCCAACGTCCCGCTTCACGGTATTTTTCCCCGCTCCCTCATTCAAAAAACGAAATCGCGTTGCTCAAGCGTGGGTTCTCCATCGGCCCGCTTGCTCACGCGCGCGGCACTGTAACGGCATTCACATTCCTCTTCCCAACCGCTCGCAATCCGTTTACAATCGGCGTGGCCAAGCAACTCAAATTGACCACTCGCCCTGACTGACTCGCTCATGCAACCTACTCCCGACAACGAACACGACGGCGCACACGACAAGCCACATCTGCCCAACCACGCGACTGACAGCGCGCCCGAGGGCGCTGAGGAGTGGCGACATCTGCGCGGCGCGGCGCGGTGCGGCACCAGACGGTCGGGATGCTCGAGGAAATCTTCGCCCTGCTGCGCATCCTGCTGCAGGACGCCGTGATCCTGGTCGCGGGCTTCGCCGTCGAGTTCGTCTTCGAGCGCTGGATGCACTCCGAGCAGCCCGCCTTCCGCGTCGCGCTCAACATCTCATCGGGCTTCTTCCTGCTGCTCTATGGCGTGATGGTCACCGTGCACTTCGTGCGCTACCTCCGCGAACAGGTCGGGACGATCTCTCCGGGCGCGCCGGGCCACGCGGGCACGACTGGCTCGACCAGCGCTCATGGCGCCACTGGCTCTGCTGGCTCCCCCGGCACTCTAAGCTCCATCGAGCCGGCGGCGCAGGCGGCGCTACGCCAGCGTTACGTCGCCGTCGGCATCGGCGCGGCGGCGGCGGCGGCGCTGGCGCTGGCTATCGCCGTCGGCGGAGGGCTGTACTGGAACTATTGGCGCAGGCCGGCGCTCACCGAGAAGGACTCCATCCTCATCACCGACTTCGTCAATACCACGGGCGATGCGGTTTTCGACGGCGCGCTGAAGCAGGGGCTGGCGACCAATCTGGAGCAGTCGCCCTTCCTGAACATCGTTCCGGAGGAAACCGCGCGGCAGACCATGCTGTTGATGAACCGCCAGCCGGACGAGCCGATCACCAGGACGCTGGCGCGGGACATCTGCCAGCGCAAGGGCATCAAGGCGATCCTGTCCGGCTCGATTGCGCCGATGGGCAACAACTACGTCATCGGCCTGGAGGCCTTGAACTGCCAGACCGGCGAGCCGCTGGCCCGCGAACAGGTGGAAGCGCAAGGCAAGGAGCAGATACTTTCCGCGCTGGGCACTGCGGCGTCTTCGTTGCGCGGCAAGCTGGGCGAGACGCTCACCTCGATCGAAAAATTCAACGCCCCGCTGGCCGAGGCAACGACCTCTTCTCTCGACGCATTGAAAGCTTACAGCGCCGGAGTGGCGCAGGTTTGGCAGGGGGCGGAAGTCCAGTCCATTCCTTTTTTTGAGCGGGCCATTGAACTGGATCCCAATTTTGCGCTCGCCTACTGGAGACTGGCAGTGATCTATTCAAACGCCGGAGAGCGCGAACGCGCCACGGAGTACAACAAGAAGGCCTTTGATCTGCGCGACCGGGTGAGCGAGCTGGAACGATATCAGATCATAGATTTCAAACTGTTCGTTGCAGTGGAGCTCCAAGAGGCCTTGAAAAACCAAGAACAATGGAAGCAGGCCTATCCCCGTGAATGGGGTGCCCACAATCAATTGGGAAATTCCTACAGAGCTTTGGGACAGTTTGAGAAGGCCGCGGAGGAGTATCGGGAGGCGATCCGGCTCAACCCGGATGCTTCTGTTCCCCATGGCAACCTTGCAGGGATGTATCAAAGTCTCGGCCGGTATGACGAAGCCAAGCAGACGATCGAACAAGCGAAGGTGCGGAACCTGGACAACGTGGCCTTTTACAATTCGCTTTACCGGTTGGCATTTGTGCAGGGCGATGCGGCGGCCATGCAGCGGCAGGTTGAGGGAATCAAGGGCCAGCCGCGAGAGTATACGATGCTGTCCACCCAGGCGGGAGCCGCGACTGTTTTGGGGATCCGGAAACAGGCGCGGGAGCTTTATAGCCGCTCCATCGAGCTGGCGCAAGCCAGAAACTTCAAGGAAGACGCGGCTCTGTCTGCCGCCCGCGTGGCCCTGGCCGACGCTCACTTTGGCAATTACGGGGCGACCCGCACCGAGGTGGAGCGTGCCCTGAGCATCATGCGCAGCGCAGGCGCCTTGTGCAATGGGGCCATCGCCATGGGCATAGCCGGGACGACCGCCGGAGCAACCGCACCCGCGCAAACGCTGATTGCAGAGATGGCCAGCCGGTTTCCCCAAGATACCTATATCAATGCCATTTGCATTCCGGCGGCTCGTGCCGCCCTGGAACTGCAGCGCGGGAATGCTGCCCAGGCGATCCAGATGCTGGAGGCGGCCATCCCTTACGAACTTGGAACACTGGTGGGCGCTGCTCCCTATGCGGCGATTTACGTGCGCGGGCTGGCGTACCTGAAATTGCCGGACGGAAACAAGGCGGCGGCGGAGTTCCAGAAAATTCTGGACCACCGCGGCGTGGCCCCCACCTCGGAGCGCTACGCGCTGGCGCATCTGGGCTTGGCGCGGGCCTGGGCGCTGGCCCCCGGCTCAAACGACAATGCGGCCAAGGCGCGGCGCGCCTATCAGGACTTCCTCGCGCTATGGAAAGACGCCGACCCCGACATTCCCATCCTGATCGAAGCCAAAAAAGAATACGCCAAGCTGAAGTGATGGTGTGCGTGCCTGTGCCGCGTCACAGTGCCGCGCTGATACGGCGGTAGCCGCTGCGGAAATAGAGCAAGGGTTGGCCTTCGCTGCCGGCTTCGGCGGAGAGGACTTCGCCAATCAGAATCGAGTGATCCCCCTCCACGTGCGCAGAGGTTTTGCGGCACTCCAGCGTTCCGATGCAACCGGCCAGAATGGGCGCGCCGCTGGCGCCAGCCATTACAGCCACACCTTCAAAGCGATCCGGAACCTTCGACGAAAACTGGCGGGAGATGTTCTCCTGATCCTCGCCCAGTATATTCACAGCAAAGTGAGTCGCCGCGCTCATCGCTGCTCCCGCCTCGCCACCGTTGCCTACGCAGACCAGCACCAGCGGTGGGTTGAGGCTCACCGAGGAAAATGCATTCACGGTGAAGCCGAACCGCTTGCCGTCCGGCAGCGTGGCAGTAATCACGGTAACGCCGGTGGCGAAATGTCCCAGCACTTTGCGAAAATCAGCGTTGGCAACCGTCATGTGTAGTTCCTCCCTGGCAACTCTACTGGAATCTCTGCGTACGCGATTGCGCCTCGCTATCGATTCTCAGGACCGGGTAGAATAGCGAAGTCGCGGCCATTTTGCAAAATATACAGCGCGGCGGGAGTTGCATGCGAGCGGTTATACAGCGCGTTAGCAGAGCCAGTGTGCGTGTCAAGGAGACCACCGGCGGCGGAAGCACGGTCGGCGAGATCGGCGCCGGGCTGCTGGTGTTGCTGAGCGTGGGAAAAAATGATGCGGCAGACACCGTCGTTTACATGGCCGACAAGGTTGCCACCTTGCGCATCTTCGAGGATGCCGATGGCAAGATGAATCGCTCCGTGATCGACATCGGCGGCGGAGTGCTGGCCGTGTCGCAGTTCACGCTGCACGGTGACGTGCGCAAGGGCCGCCGCCCCAGCTTCCTCGATGCCGCGCCGCCGGAGATCGCCGAGCCGCTCTATCAGCAATTCATCGCGGAGTTGCGCGGCATGGGCGTTCCTGTCGCTTGCGGAGTCTTCCGCGCTACCATGGAAGTCGAGTTAGTCAACGACGGTCCAGTTACCATCCTGCTCGATAGTCTTCGCCAATTTTGAACCATGAACGATTCTCCGGGGGACGATACACCGGGACGAGACTCTGCGTCAAGGAAAACTATCCGGAATTATCACTTGATAAAGATTAAATTAGGGGTGGATAGTTAACTGGCAATTGCTCCTTTATGACCATCAAGTTATTTAGAATCATGATCTAGTAAGCGCAGTAAGAGCTGCAACTAAGGAGAGTCGGGAAATGCATCCTTCACCAGTTAATGCCTCGATTGAACACACCCTGCTCATCGTCCTTGTACAGCTAGTGGTCATTATTGCGGTTGCGCGGCTGGCAGGAACGCTATTCCGATACGTTGGCCAGCCCAGCGTCTGCTGGGAGATCGCGGCGGGCTTGATTCTCTGACCCTCCGTGCTGGGCAGGTTTTTCCCCGCGCTTGCTACTCAAATATTCGACCCTAGCGTGGGCCAGATATTCGCCATTATGAGCCAACTGGGGCTGGTGCTATTAATGTTCCTGATCGGCCTGGAGTTTGACTTCAGCCATCTGAACGACAACCGGCGCGCCGCGCTGTCGATCTCCGGGGCGGGCATCATCCTGCCCTTTGGCCTAGGTCTCGCGCTGGGATTTTACATGCACCCGGCGCTGGGATTAGAGGGAAGCACGCTGAACTTTGCGCTGTTCATGGCAGCGGCCATGTCCATCACGGCCATCCCCATCCTGGGCCGCATCATGATCGAGTTGAATCTGCAACGCACGCGCCTCGGCGCGCTGACCATCTCGGCGGCGGCGCTGGACGACGCCTCGGGCTGGATCATTCTGGCGCTGGTTACGGCCATCGTGCGCTCGACGCTCGACCCGGTGAGGATGACCTTCATGGTGGGCGGCGTGATCGTCTACGGCCTGGTCATGTTCCTCGCTGTGCGGCCCCTTGTGTGCAAATGGGCGCGCGAGGAGGTCCGCAAGCATGACGGCGCGCTGACGCTGAACGTGCTGGCCATCCTGCTGATCATGGTATTCGTCTCCGCCGTCATCACCAACAAGATCGGCATCTTCTCCATCTTCGGCGGCTTCGCCATGGGCGCTATTTTATTTGACGGGCGCGAGGTGCTCGAAGCCATTCTGGCGCGCCTGCACGACTTCGTCGCGGTATTCTTCCTGCCCATCTTCTTCACCTACACCGGCCTGCGCACCGACATCGGCAGCATGACCGGATGGACGCTGTGGGGATTCTGCGGGCTGGTGCTGGCCGCGGCGGTAGTCGGCAAGTTCGGCGGCTGCACGCTCGCCGCGCGCTGGAGCGGCATGAAGTGGCGCGAGTCCACCATCATCGGCGTGATGATGAACACTCGCGCGCTGATGGAACTGATCGTGATCAACATCGGCTACGACCTCGGCATCATTCCCAAGGAAGTCTTCTTCATGCTGGTCTTCATGGCCGTGGTGACAACTTATATGACCACGCCGCTGCTGACCCGCCTGCTGCGCGGCAGCGAAGCCGAGGCGGATTATCTGCGCTCCAAGTTCGCCATAACCCGCAGCGGCTTCGCCTCTTAAATCTGCACCTCCGTGTACCTCTGCGTCCTCTGTGGTTAAGATTTTTCTTCACCACAGAGGACGCAGAGGTACACAGAGGAACGCACCAATAAACAAAATGGACACCACCCCGATGGGCTGACCGCTTGATTCATTTTCGATAACCTGCAAAAATCAATAATCCCCATCGTGGTTTCAGGGTGTTGAGGGGCGGACGAGTGAGGTAAGACTGTGCCTGTAGTTACGTTGCCGGATGGCTCAACAAAAATTTATGACCAGCCGGTGCCGGCCGGCAAAGTGGCGGCGGACATCGGACCGGGGCTGGCCAAGAGCAGCGTGGGCGTGAAGCTCAACGGCGTGTTGCGCGACTTGGCGACGGTGATTGACCGCGACTGCACGGCCAGCTTTATTACCGAGAAGTCGCGCACCGGCGAGGTTTCCGCCGACGCGCTATTCCTGCTGCGGCACTCCGCCGCGCACGTGATGGCCGAGGCCATTCAGCAACTGCATCCCAAGGCTGAACTGGTTTACGGTCCGCCCACCGACGACGGCTATTTCTACGACATTCATTTCCCCGACGGCTCGTCGCTCTCATCGAAAGATTTCGAGGACATCGAGAAGCGCATGGGCGAGATCGTCGCCGCCGACCGGCCCATGACGCGCTACGAAGTGGCGGAGACGGATGCGTTGGCGCGCCTGCAATCGGAGGGCAACAAATACAAAGTGGACAACGCCGCGCGCGCCTTGGCCAGCGTTGGCGAGGGTCAGGCCAAGCCGCCGCTTTCGTTTTACTCGACCGGCGAGCCTGGGAAAAATTGGGAAGACTTGTGCGCCGGGCCGCACCTGCCATCAACGGGCCGCATTCGCGCCTTCAAGGTAATGTCGCTGGCATCGAGCTTCTGGCATGGCGATGAAACCTCCGACCGTCTGACGCGCGTCTACGGCACGGCGTTTTACAGCAAAGCGGAACTGGACGCGCACTTGACGCGACTGGACGCCGCGCGGGAGCGCGACCACCGCGTGATCGGCAAGAAGCTGGGCTTGTTCGTGCTCGACGAGATGGTCGGACCCGGCCTGATACTGTGGACACCGGCAGGCGCGGTCATCCGCCAGGAACTACAGACGTTCATCACCGAGGAGCTGCGCAAGCATGGTTATTCGCAGGTCTTCACGCCGCATATCGGCAAGCTCGATCTTTATCGCACCAGCGGCCACTATCCTTATTATGCCGACTCGCAGTATCCGCCATTTGTCGAGCGCGAGACGCTCGCCGCGCTGGCGAAGGAAAACACCTCGTGCGGCGAGTTGGTCAGTCGGCTCGAGAAGGGCGAGATCGACGGCTATCTCCTGAAGCCGATGAACTGCCCGCACCACATCCGCATCTTCGCCAGCCAGCGCTACTCCTACCGCGACCTGCCCATCCGTCTCGCCGAGTTCGGCACGGTCTATCGCTGGGAGCAGTCGGGCGAGTTGAACGGCATGGTGCGCGTGCGCGGATTCACGCAGGACGACGCGCATCTGTTCTGCACCGAAGACCAGTTGCAGGCCGAGCTGAACGGCTGCCTCGCGTTGGTGAAGATTATTTTCAACACGCTGGGCATGAAAGACTATCGCGTGCGCGTGGGCCTGCGTGATCCCGATTCGTCGAAGTATGTCGGCAGTCCGGCGAACTGGGACAAAGCCGAAGAGGCCTGCCGGCAGGCCGCGGCGACGCTGGGAATTCCACTCAGCGCGGAGCCGGGCGAAGCGGCGTTCTACGGCCCCAAGATTGACTTCGTCGTCAAGGATGTCATCGGGCGCGAGTGGCAACTGGGCACCGTGCAGGTGGACTACAATCTGCCGGAGCGTTTCAACCTCGGCTACGTCGGCAGCGACAATCAACTACACCGCCCGGTAATGATTCACCGCGCGCCGTTCGGCTCGATGGAGCGGTTCTGCGGCGTGCTGATCGAGCATTTCGGCGGGGCTTTTCCTGTCTGGCTGTCGCCAGTACAAGTCAAGCTGCTGCCCATCAGCCAGAAGCATCATGAGTATGCGGCGAAGGTGGCGGCGCGCCTTCGCGCGGAGCGGCTCCGTGTCGACGTGGACGACCGCAACGAGAAAATCGGACTAAAGATTCGCGAGGCCCAGTTGAGCAAAGCGCCCTACATGGTGGTGGTGGGCGACAAGGAATCCGCAGATGGAACGGTGAGCCTGCGCACCCGCCAAAAGGGCGACGAAGGGTCGCTGAGTCTCGACGATTTCCTCAAGCGCGCGCTCCATGCCGTGGGTTCCAGAACTGCGGAAGAGTAACCCGCTTGCAATCTATGCTATAATGCCCCTTTCCCATTCGATGGTTTCGGCGCACCTTGTCGGCCCTCGGATTTGTTCTGTCTATTGAATGCATGTGGCCGAGCTGTTGTTAAGGCTGTTGCTAAGAATGAAGTTAAGCAGCTCGCTCAGGAGGAACGTATCGCGGCTCCAAGTATCAGGGTGAATGAACGCATTCGCGCGCGCGAGATTCGCGTCATTGACGATGCAGGAACTCAATTGGGCGTAATGGCGCCGTTTGAGGCCATCAAGATCGCCCGCACGCAGAGTTTGGATTTGGTGGAGATTTCGCCCACCGCCGTGCCGCCAGTCTGCAAGATCATGGACTACGGCAAGTATATTTATCAGCAAAACAAACGCGCGCACGAAGCCCGCAAGAATCAGAAAGTGATCGTCGTCAAGGAAGTTAAGTTTTCGCCCAACACGGACGACCATGACTACGAGTTCAAGAGGAACCACATCATACGGTTCCTCAAAGAGGGCGACAAGGTGAAGGCCGTGGTGTTCTATCGAGGCCGCGAAATATCGCACTCCGAGATCGGTCACCGGATGATGAAGAAGTTGATTGAAGAAGTTGGCGATGCGGGAATCGTGGAGTACCAGCCGCGCATGGAAGGCCGGTCGCTCATCGCCATCTTCGCGCCGAAAAAATCATAGCGTAGTTTCCGCCAGCAACGGCATCATGCCGGGCTGGTGATTTTATGGAGGATTTCAGTGCCAAAGCTTAAGACACACCGCGGAGCGGCCAAGCGCTTCAAGATTACCGCATCAGGCAAGTTCAAACGCGGCCACGCCTTCGCGCGCCACATTCTTACGTCCAAAGACCGCAAGCGCAAACGTAAGCTGGGCAAGAATGCCATCACGGACAAGACCGATCATGCCCGGATCGCGATGATGCTTCCATACGCTTAGGGAATTGTTGGGAAAGTCTTCCCGGTTGTCATTCTGTTTTCCCGGTTGTCATTCCGAGCGCTGCGAGGAATCTGCTTTTCAGACGCGAAACGCCTGCGGGACCAATGAGATTTAGAAAGGGAGATTTACTACCGTGCCGAGAGTAAAAAGAGGTACCAAACGAATTGCGCGCCGCAAGAAGATCCTGGGCCGCGCCAAGGGATATTTCCTAACCAAAAGCAAGCTGCACCGCTCGGCGAAGGAAGCAGTGGACCGCGCGCTGTCATTTGCCTTCCGCGACCGCCGCGCCAAGAAGCGCACCTTCCGCAGCCTGTGGATCGTCCGCATCGGCGCCGCCACCAAGGCCCACGCCCTGTCCTACAACAAGTTCATTCACGGGCTGAAGCTGGCCGGCATCGAACTGGACCGCAAGATTCTCGCCGACATCGCCGTGAAGGACGCGGCGGGGTTCACCAATCTGGTCGCGCAGGCCAAGCAAGCGCTCGCCGCCTAGGTGCCTTGGTAGCCACGGTGAGCGATGTTCTCGCCGTGGGCTCTTGCTTGTAGCGTTTTGTCATGCGGCTGGAGATCATCTCCCGCCGCATTTTCATTCCCGGCCATAATAGCCATCACTAGACTATTTTCATGGTTGGTGTAAACCGGCGAGCCCAGCGCGAATGATCCCCGCAGGGGATACACAGGATAGCCGGGGGCAACGCCCCCGGTTGCGGAAACCTCCAATTCGTGGTTCGACCCTGAAGGGGTCGTACTTGGGCTGGCGGCGGAGATGATGCAGGAAGGGTGCGACCCCTACAGGGTCGATGTTTATTGGGAATCGTTACCGGGGGCGTTGCCCCCGGCTATCCTGTTCATCCCCTCCGGGGATTTCGCTACGGGATGCGCTACCGCATCTGTAAGAATGGTCTAATTCGGTGACTCCAATCGACACATCGAGGCTTGACCTGACGGAATTGGCGGCTCGCTCGCTCGACGAGTTAGGCATCACGGATGCCGCCGCGCTCGAAGCCGTGTTTGCACGGCTTGATGCGGGGTGGGCGAGCGAAGTCGCCGGGCTGCAAAGCGCCGCCGCGACTGCGGACGCAGTCGAAGCGCTGCGCGTGCGCTGGCTTGGCCGCAATCAAGGCATCATTCGTTCCATCACCAACGGCTGGCTGCGCCACGCGCCCGGCGAATTGAAGCGCACCGTCGGCCAACGCACCAATGCGTTGCGCCAAGCCGCCGAGCAGCAGATTGACACGATCCCGGTGAGCGCCCTCCCGGCGACAGTCGCCGAAAAACGGCAGCAGACAAGCGCATCCATCGCGGTCGCGCAAGCTGACTCTCTCGACATCACGCTGCCCGGCACGATGCGCCCGGTCGGCGTGCGCCATCCGGTGCGCCAGGTCATCAACGACATGGTGGAGATATTCACTTCACTCGGCTACTCGGTCGAGGACGGCCCGGAGATTGAAACCACATACTTCAATTTTGACGCGCTGAACATCCCCGAGCATCATCCCTCGCGCGACGATCAGGATACTTTCTACATCACGCCGGAGACGGTGCTGCGCACGCACACTTCGCCGGTGCAGATTCGCACCATGGAGCGGCAGTCGCCGCCGCTGCGCATCATCGTGCCCGGTCGCGTGTATCGCCGCGACGCGCCCGACGCCACGCACTCGCCCATGTTTCATCAGGTGGAAGGGCTGGCTGTGGACACTCACATCACCTTCGCCGATCTAAAGGGTACGCTCGATTACTTCATGAAGTCGTTCTTCGGCCATTCGGTGCAGACGCGCTTCCGCCCCAGCTTCTTCCCGTTCACCGAGCCGAGCGCGGAGGTGGACATCTCCTGCCTGTTTTGCGCGCAGGCCGGGTGCCGCGTGTGCAAGGGGTCGGGCTGGATCGAGCTGCTGGGCTGCGGCATGGTGGACCCCGCGCTCTTTAATTTTGTGCAGTATGATGCGTCGCGCTACTCGGGCTTTGCCTTCGGCATGGGCGTCGAACGGCTGGCCATGCTCAAGTACGGCGTGCAGGACATTCAGCAGTTCTATCACGGCGACATTCGTTTCCTGCACCAGTTCCGGTAATTGTACCGTGCTGGAAGCAATGCACCACAACAGGTCGTCATCCAGAGCGCAGCGAGGGACATGCTTTTGATTTACACCACAGGCGCTACGAAAAGCAGGTCCCTCGCTGCGCTCTGGATGACGACAGATTTAGGGAGAGCGACCGGATCGTGAAACGCGTTAGGCAATCGCTTCTAGCAAATTAGATCATCATGAAAATCATTCTTTCCTGGCTAAAAGAATTCGTCGCACTGGATGCCGCGCCGCGCCAAATCGCGGCTGACCTGACCATGCTGGGGTTCGCCGTGGATGGGTTGACGCACGAACAGGGCGAGACCATCTTTGAACTCGACATCACCACCAACCGCCCCGACGCATTGAACCATTACGGCATCGCGCGCGAGTTGGCGGCGCGTTATGGAGTATCACTGGAGCCGGCGTTTGGATATGTCCCGCCGTCCGCCCTGCCGCACGAAACCAAGCCTCGCGCGCGCGGCAGCCGCAAGGACGGCGTGGTGGAGATCAAAGCCACAGACCTGTGTCCGCGCTACTCCGCGCGCATCCTGCGCGGCGTGGAAGTGAAGCCATCGCCGGACTGGCTGCGCCAGCGGCTGGAACTTTGCGGCGTGCGCGCCATCAACAATATCGCCGATGCCACCAACTACATACTGCTGGCTTACGGCCACCCTCTGCACGCATTTGATCTGGATCGGCTGCAGGGCGGGCGCATCGTCGTGCGCAACGCGCGCGACGGCGAGAAGCTGAAAACGCTCGATGGCATCGAGCGAGCGCTGACGCCTCCCGATCTGGTGATCGCCGACGCGAAGAACGCCGTGGCGCTGGCGGGAATCATGGGCGGCGAGTCGAGCGAGATCACTGTTGCGACGCGCAACGTGCTGATCGAGGCCGCATGGTTTGATCCGTCCACCGTCCGGCGCAGCGCGAAAGCAATGGGGATGCGCACGGAAGCCTCGCACCGCTTCGAGCGCGGCGCGGACATTGCGGCCACGCTGCCTGCCGCGAGCAAGTGCGCCGAGCTGATCCAGTCGCTCGCCGGCGGTGTGCTCGATCCAGTTTCGCTCGATGCCTATCCGAAGCCCACGGCGCGGCCCATCGTGATACTGCGGCGCGCGGAGATCGCGCGGCATCTCGGCATGGACGTGCCTTCCGCCGACGTCATGCGGATACTTTCGCGTTTGGGATTTTCGCCGCGCGAAAATGGCCGCATCGGCCATACCGCATGGACCTGCATAGTCCCCTCGCATCGCGCCGACATCTCGCGTGAAATCGATTTCGTGGAGGAGATCGCGCGGCATTACGGTTTTGACAAATTTCCCGTGCGCCTCCCTGCCTCCTCTGCTCATGCGTCACACCGCACACTTCATGCCCGCAAGGAGGAGCGCGTCGTCGAGCGCGTGCTGACGCTCGGTTACGACGAAACCATTTCGGCGGTGATGGTGAGTCGAGCCGCGCTGCGCTATGGAGCGGCAACTCCCGTCGCGCTTTCCAACCCGCTTAGCGAGGAATCCGCCGTGCTGCGCACGAGCATGATTCCAGGCCTGCTGGAGGCCATCGAATGGAATATGAATCGCGGACAGCGCCATGTGCGCTTGTTTGAAATAGGCAAGACATACGCGCGAACATCAGATGGTTGCGCCGAATCCGCAATGCTGTGCCTGGCGGCGACTGGCGGACGCGAGCCCGACCAGGTTGGCGCCGCGGGGAGAAGCTTTGATTTCTTCGATATGAAGGGCGACGTCGCGCAGCTCGCCGAGTTGTTTGCATTAAGAGAAATCCGTATCGACGCCCGGGAGCTTCCTGATTATTATCGCGCCGGGCATGCAGCCCGCCTGACAACTCAAATGACAGCGGGCGGGAAGTTGGTTGCGCGATTCGGCCAGCTTTCCTCCGCCGAGATGGAACTGCGAAAGTTTCGCCAGCCGGTCTTTCTGGCCGAAGTGAGCCTGGACCCGCTCTATGCTCATGCCTTGCAACCGCCGCAGGTAAAGCCCATTTCGCGCTTTCCAGAAGTCGAGCGCGACTTTTCGCTCACGCTCTCCGATGAAACCACCTACGAAGCCGTTCACGCCGCCGTGCTGGCGGCGGGAATCACGGGAGTGGAGAGCATTCGCGCCGTCGAGACCTTTCGGGGCGGCAGTCTTCCGGCGGGAAATTACAGCCTGCTATTGCGCGTAACGCTGCAGAGTGCCCAGGGAACTTTCACGGAGGCGGAATTGGCAGACGCCAGCGCAAAGATTGTGGCGGCGCTGGAAGCCAGAACCGGCGCGCGCATTCGATCCGCTGTGTAGCGCAACTTGCTTCCATCCCATTTCCACGCGCTTCCGCATTGGTCTAAAATGTAAGTGGGAGATAATTAAATCCATGGCCAAAGAAACTACTCAACCCGCCGAACCCAAATTGGAATTGGGCGAGTCCGACGCGGGGATTGAATCACTCGAGAATCTCGAAACGAGAATTCTGCTGACCCTCTCGCAACTGAAATCGTTGCGCGCGGAAAAATCAGATTTGCAGCGCCGAGTAGCCGACCGGGACACACAATTGAAAGACCTTCGAGGACGGTTGGCGCGAATGGAGAGCGAGCGTGAGACGGTGAAGACCCGGGTGCAGCGTCTGATCGCGGAAGTGGATTCGGCGTCTCCGGAGAGCGGCATCGAGAGCAGCGAGCCGTAACGCACCATCGCCGCGGCGGCGTCCATCAAGAGGTAACGATTGCCAAGGAGGTTCGCATGGCCGGCAAAATGCAAAACGTCCCAGTAGAGATTTACGACCAGCCCTACAATCTGAGAACGAATTCAGGCGAGCAATACACGCAGGAACTGGCGCGGGCCGTGGACGCCACGATGCGCGCCATCGGCGAGCAGACCCGATCGTACGATTCGGTCAAGCTGGCGGTGCTGGCCGCGCTGCACTTTGCTGATGAATGCCAGCGGTTTAAGAACCGGTATAGCCATCTGCAGCAGACCGTCACGGAGAAAGCCATTCGCTTCACCGAAGTACTGGACAAGGGCCTGGAAGATTCCCCGCCGGCCAGTCGGTAGCCATACAATCTCGCAGCCTTGATCCAGAACGCATTAAGTGTTGGAGTATAATATCGGTTGAGCAGTACTGCGAAGCATGTGAGGGTGATGTTATTTTTTGAGCTAATGTACATGACCAGGAGGTCCGGTTGACGTTCCCGTGCGCATACTCTTTCCGGTTACGCCGGAGTTCGGAGCAGCCTTACGGAACGCACTGGATCACCCCCGTATCTAAACGGGTTAAAAAAATAGCTCGCACACGGCCCAGTGGTCTGCTCATTTTTCTTTTTTGATTCTCCGGAAATTCATCCCTTCAGAAATGATCCAGCGTGAACATACTTTTTATTGGCGACATCTTTGGCAAGCCCGGGCGCGCGATTGTGGCTGACCATCTGGCCGACATGATCCAACAGCACAAGCTGGAATTGGTGGTGGCCAATGGCGAGAATGCCGCGGCGGGCTTCGGCATAACGCCCAAGCTTGCGGAAGAGATCCTCGCGCTCGGCGTGGACGTCATCACCACAGGCAATCACGTGTGGGATCGCCGCGAGATCATGGAGTACATCCCCTCGCAGCCCCGCCTGATTCGCCCCGCCAATTATCCCAGTGGGCCGGGACAGGGAATATTTCAGGGCACGACGAAAAGTGGAGTCGAGTACGCGGTGATGAATCTTCAGGGCCGCGTCTTCATGGCAACGCACAACTGTCCCTTTCAGACCGCCGACAAATTGCTCGCGGCTCTTTCGCCGACATGCAAGATTCGACTGGTGGACATCCACGCCGAGGCCACCTCGGAGAAGCAGGCGATGGGATGGCATCTGGATGGCCGCGTTACCATGGTGGCCGGAACGCACACGCACATTCCCACCGCCGACGAGCGCGTGCTGACGCAGGGCACCGCCTACATCACCGACGTCGGCATGACCGGTCCGTACGATTCCGTGATCGGCGTGGTGAAGGAACAGATCGTGCAACGCTTCCTCACGCAGATGCCCATGCGCTTTGAGGCCGCCGACGGCGACACGCGACTGTGCGCCGTGCTGATCGACGCCGACCCCTCGACGGGCCTGGCTCACTCCATCCAGCGCATCATGCTGCGCGCAGATTGAGAAAATCGTACTCACTCCATCCACGCTGTTTATATCCGAAAATATTTCGACGGTGTGAAAGCGCGGATGTCAGGCGCATTCTCTCCCTTGCTGGTAAAATAATCATTCACGCCGGGCAGAGGAATCCGGCCATACATCATGGGATTAATCGATCAACTGAACGAGCAGCAGCGCGAAGCGGTAACCCAGGCCGATGGTCCGATACTCATTCTGGCCGGAGCGGGCAGCGGCAAGACGCGCGTGATCACTTACCGCATCGTCCACCTGATCCAGCAACTCGGCGTGCGCCCGGACAGCATTCTCGCCGTCACCTTCACCAACAAGGCGTCGGAGGAGATGCGCGCGCGCGTTACATCTTTAATCGGCGGTGGCGGGTCCTATCATTCTCGTCCCTGGCTTTCCACCTTCCACTCTTTCTGCGTGCGCATTCTGCGCGAAGATAGTGAGCGCATCGGGCTGGCCCGCCAGTTTGTGATTTACGATGCAGCCGACCAGATGGCCGTGGTGAAAGCATCGATAAAAAATCTGGGCCTCACCGAGCGCGATTTGCAGGCCCGCGCCGTGCTGAGCCGCATCAGTTACGCGAAAAATCACGGGCTTAGTTCAGAGGCAGCGTTCGACTCTGCCACGGATCCGCAGGCGGAACGCATGGCCGTGGTCTACGACGCTTACACCAAGGCACTGCGCCAGGCGAGCGCTGTCGATTTCGATGACCTGCTGCTGCTGGGTGCGCGGCTACTGCGCGACGACGCGGAGACCGCGGCGAAGTACAATCAGAAATTTCAATACGTCCTGGTGGATGAGTATCAGGACACCAATCGCCCGCAATATGAATTGGTCCGGCTGCTGACACAAACGCACCAGAACCTTTGCGTGGTTGGCGATGAAGATCAGTCGATCTATTCCTGGCGCGGCGCGGACATTCGCAACATCGTGGAGTTTGAGAAAGATTATCCAAATGCGCGTGTAATACGTCTGGAGGAAAACTACCGTTCCACGCAGAACATTTTGGACGCCGCTTCCGCCGTGGTCTCCAACAACCTCTATCGCAAGGGCAAGACACTGTGGACCTCGCGGCAGGGCGGAGCAAAGATTGGAATCTACGAGGGGCCGGACGGCGAGAACGAAAGTTTGTTTGTCGCCGACTGGATCTCTCGCCGCAAGCGCGATGAGCCTGATTTGCGTTTCGCCATTCTCTATCGCACCAACGCTCAGTCGCGTTTATACGAAGAGTCGCTGCGCCGCTATGGGATCAAGTACACGGTGGTCGGCGGAATCAGCTTTTATGAGCGCGCCGAGGTGAAAGACCTGCTCGCGTATCTGAAGGCCGCCGCCAACCTGCACGACTCAGTCAGCCTGCTGCGCATCATCAACACGCCCACGCGCGGGATCGGGGCCACCACTGTCCGCAAGATTGAAGAACTGGCGTTGGAGGCAGAACTGCCGTTTTGGGAGACGATGGAGCAGGTTATCCGGCAACAGTTGCTGCCCGCGCGCGCGC
Source organism: Acidobacteriota bacterium (assembly GCA_009691245.1). Classification (NCBI taxonomy): domain Bacteria; kingdom Pseudomonadati; phylum Acidobacteriota; species Acidobacteriota bacterium. Next base: position 52,950 of record SHUM01000020.1, read on the forward strand.
TGGCGGCCTTACAGGAGTTCCGCAATGTCATGGAAGATTTGCACCGGAAAGTTTCCAGCGCCGATGTTCCCGCTGTATTAGGTGAGATTATCGACCGCACCAAGTACATAGAGGTTCTGGAACAGGAAGGCACGCCGGATGCCTTTAGCCGTATCGAGAACATTCAGGAATTATTGAACGCCGCTGCCGACAGCCGGGAGCGTGGAGAAAATCTGGCGGGCTTCCTGGATCACGCCGCGCTGATCAGCGATACGGACAGCTTCGACGAGGAAGCGCAGATTGTGCTGATGACTCTGCACAGCGCCAAGGGCCTCGAATTCCCCGTCGTATTCCTCGGTGGAATGGAGGAGGGCATCCTGCCGCACAGCCGTTCGCTGATGGATGCGCAGTCCCTGGAAGAAGAGCGACGGCTCTGCTATGTCGGCATGACCCGCGCGCAGGACGCGCTGATCCTCACCCGCGCCGAGTCGCGGCGGCGCTACGGAAGCCAGATGCCGGAGCCATCCATCCCCTCGCGCTTCCTGAGCGAGATACCCGAGGAGTTGGTGGAAGACCTGTCGCGTCGGCCCGCGCCGCAGACGCGCGGCGTGGGATCTCGCGAGCGATTCTACGAGTATGATCAGGGCGAGCAGTCGCGATATTCCAGAGTGCCCGCGGCGAAAGCAGCGCCCACCGCCACGCCGACGGTTAGCAGCAGCAATGTGCGGCGTTACTTTGGCATCGACGAAACGGCTATCGGCGGCAACGGGCACGACGACTCATCGGATGATGCAGCAGCCGGAGCGCCATCACTGCTGAAAGCGGGCAGTCGCGTGCGTCATGCCAAGTACGGCTATGGAACGGTGTTGCGCCGCGAGGGGGCAGGCGATCAAACCAAACTGACTGTCAGTTTCCCCGGCGTTGGGCTGAAAAAATTAATGGAGAAATTCGCCGACCTGGAGCGATTATGATTTCTCTAATGTTGTGTCCCGAAACTACGTGAAGTATTTTTCAGGTGTCATTCTGAGCGAAGCGAAGAACCTGCTTTTCCGCAACTCGCGCAAACGCGGTAAAGGAAAGCAGGTCCTTCGCTTCGCTCAGGATGACACGTGGTGGAAATTTTACTAGGCCCTGAAGGGATACCGCACTAACAGGAATAAATAGATGACCGATCAAACGCCAGTCCAGCAGACAGACCCGGCACCCGCCCAGCCGCCTGCTCTACAGCTGCCTGTTCTGAAACCTAAAGAGCCGAAGGAATTCCCTGTCGCCTTGGCCGCAGGCGCGGCATTTCTGGCGGTCATGCTAGGCGTCGTTGCCTTCATGGCCACGCGGCCCGGCCCGCCTCCTCCGCCGCCGCCCACGCAGGCGGCCTACGACTATCTCGGCAAGATGGCGATCACCGACATTCAACTGAGCGCGGCAGAAAACATGCTGGGGCACGAGATGGTCTATGTTGATGCCAAGGTTCAGAACAATGGCGACAAGACTGTTACGACGTTGCGACTGCGCTTATATTTTTACGATTACGCGAGCAAGCTCTTGCTGCGCGAAGAACAAGATGTAATACAGACCACTTCCCCGCCCCTGCTTCCCGGCGAGACGCGCGACTTTCAGTTGCGCTTCGACACGCTGCCGCCCACATGGAATAAGCAGCCGCCACAATTCCAACTCGTATCACTGCAATTGCAGTAAAGAATTATCTCGGACTCGCATCAGAGCCCCGACCGCGAGGGAGTGGGCACGATCGGCAATTTCAGCGACCGTCGAGCGTGCCCACTCCCTCGCGGTCGGG